>CAMLOR010000055.1 GCA_946481615.1 uncultured Aquimonas sp. | reverse complement strand
ATCGGCACGCGCGGCTTCCTCGACGTCGACGGCAGCGTGCCGCCGCAGCGGCTCGAGGTGATCATCGCCAGGGGACGCATCGACAAGCTCACCTCCCGCGGCGAAGCCGTCGAAAGGGTGCGCCTGGATCCGGCACGCATCGCCACGCTCTACGGCAACAAGCAGGAAGAGCGCCGGCTGGTGCGCCTGCAGGACGTGCCGCCGCTGCTCATCACCACGCTGCAGGCGGTGGAAGACCGCGATTTCAAGACCCATCACGGCATCGACGTCAGCGGCATGCTGCGTGCGCTGCTGTTCAACGTGCGCGAGGGCGAGCTGCGCCAGGGCGCCAGCACGCTGACGCAGCAGCTGGTGCGCAACCTGTATCTGACGCGCGAGAAGAGCTTCGCGCGCAAGACGCGCGAAATCCTCTATTCGCTCATCATCGAGGCGCGCTTCGACAAGCGCCGCATCCTCGAGGCCTATCTCAACCAGATCTATCTCGGCCAGCTCGGCGGCCAGGCCGTGCATGGCGTGGCGGCCGGCGCGGATTTCTGGTTCGGCCGCGAACTGCACCAGTTGCAGCCCTCCGACATCGCGTTGCTGGTGGGCCTGATCCGCGGACCTTCGTACTACGATCCGCGGCGCCAGCCCGAACGCGCGCTGCAGCGGCGCAACCTCGTGCTGCGGCAGATGCACGAGACCGGCCTGATCGATGCCGCCGAACTGAAACGTTCGCTGGCGCGCCCGCTCGGCGTGGTGGCGGCCGCCAGCCTGACGCGCAACCGCTATCCGGCCTTCATGGAGCTGGTGCGCGAGCAGTTGGCGCGCGATTACCCGGTCGAGGCGCTGCGCGGCGCCGGCCTCACCGTGCTCACCACGCTCGCGCCCGCGGCGCAGGGCTATGCCGAGCGCGCGGTGGTGGAACAGCTGAAGGCCCTCACGCAACCCAAGCGCCCCGAATTGCAGGCGGGACTCGTCGTGAGCGATACCGCCACCGGCGAAGTCGTCGCCATCGTCGGCGCGCGCGAAGCCGATACGCACGGCTTCAACCGCGCGATCACGGCGCGCCGGCCGGTGGGTTCGCTGCTCAAGCCCTTCGTGTATCTGCTGGCGCTGGCGCAGCCGGGCCGCTATTCGCTCGCCACGATGATCGAGGATGCACCCGTGGAAGTGCGCGTGGCAGGCGGCAAGCGCTGGAGCCCGGACAATTCCGACAACGTGAGCCACGGCTGGGTCACGCTGCAGGATGCCTTGAGCCGCTCCTACAACCAGGCCACGGTGCGCGTCGGGCTCGACATCGGCGTCGATCGTCTGGCCCGCCTGATCAAGGTGCTGGCGGGCATCGAAGCCGATCCCAATCCCTCGCTGCTGCTCGGCGCGGTGGACCTGAGCCCCTTGCAGATGGCGCAGGCCTATCAGTTCCTGGCCTCCGGCGGCCAGGTGCAACCGCTGCGTGCGGTGCGCGCCGTGCTCGATGCCGGCGGCAAGACCGTCAACCGCTACGACACCGAGCTCGAGCCTGCGATCTCGGGCGACGCCATCGCCGCACGCCTCGTGTCGCTGGCGCTGCAGGAAACGGTGCGTTCGGGCACCGCGCGCCGCCTGATCGACGACGGGCTCGGTGCGCTGGCGCCCGCAGGCAAGACCGGCACCAGCAACGACAGCCGCGACAGCTGGTTCGCGGGCTACACCGGTTCGCACCTCGCGGTGATCTGGTTGGGCAACGACAAGAACGAACCCACCGGGCTCTACGGTGCCTCGGGCGCCATGCGGATCTGGTCGACGCTGTTCAAACGATTGCCCACTGCCCCGCTGCGCGTCCCGACGCAAGGGCTGGAATCGGCATGGGTCGATGTAGAAAACTATGCGCAGACCGACGAAGACTGCCCGGATGCCCGGCGCTTCGTCTTCGTGGCCGGCTATCTGCCGGAAGAGTACCAAGGCTGCCGCTTCGAACGGCTGCGTGGCTGGTTCGACAGGGAGGACGAACGATGATCCGATCCGCTTCGCGCATTGCGCCGCTGGTGTGCCTGCTGGCGCTCGCCGCCTGTTCGCCGCCGCCCGACGAACCGCCCGCCACCACGAAGGCCCCGGCGCCGCAACGCGATCTCGTGGCCGAGGTGCGCGCGCAGGGCGCCGACGCGCCGGATTCGCTCGACGTGCAACCGCTGCGCGATCCGCAGGTGGAAGACTTGCTGGCCGCCGCCACGCGACACGAGAACGCGAAGGACTTCGACGCCGCCGATGAAGCGATGGGCAAGGCGCTGGCGCTGGTCCCGAACGATCCCGAACTGCTGCAGCTGCGTGCCGAGATCGCACTGGCGCGTGCGCAATACGAGCTGGCCGAAAGGCTCGCCAACAACTCCTACGAACGCGGCCCCAAACTCGGCGGCCTGTGCCGCCGCAACTGGGCCACCATCCGCCTGGCGCGCGAAATGCTCGGCCAGCCCGCCGGCGCCGCCACGGCCGGTTCGCAGGGCCAGCGCTGCACCGTCGAACCGCCGGTCCGCATGTAGCCTGTTCTTCTCCTTCCCCCGCCCGCGGGGAAGGCCGGGATGGGGGCCGCCACGCACCGATGACCCTGCGCGACGACACCCTCGCCGCCCTCGCGCCGCACGGCGCGCTGGCGCAAGCCATCGCCAACTTCGTGCCGCGCCCGGCCCAGGAGCGCATGGCGCAGGCCGTGGCCGATGCCATCGACGACCGCGCCACGCTCATCGCCGAGGCCGGCACAGGCACCGGCAAGACCTACGCCTATCTCGTCCCCGCGCTGCTCTCGGGGCTGCGCGTGATCGTTTCCACGGGGACGCGCGCGCTGCAGGACCAGCTCTACCATCGCGATCTGCCGCGTGTGCGCGATGCGCTCGGCGTGCGGCTGAAGACCGCGTTGCTCAAGGGCCGCAGCAACTACCTGTGCTTCTATCGCATCGACCGCGCGCGCAGCGAAGGCCGCTACGCCTCGCGCGAACTGGCCTCGCAGCTGCTGCAGATCCACGCCTTCGCGGGGCGCAGCGCGGCGGGCGACGTGGCCGAGATCGACTTCGTGCCTGAGGATTCGCCGCTCTGGCCGCAGGTCACCTCGACTGCCGAGAACTGCCTCGGCAGCGAATGCCCGTTCTATTCCGAATGCTTCGTGGTGAAGGCGCGGCAGGCGGCGCAGGAAGCTGACCTCGTCGTCGTCAACCATCACCTGCTGTTCGCCGATCTTGCGCTCAAGCGCGAAGGCTTCGGCGAAATCCTGCCCGGCGCGCATGCCTTCGTGCTGGACGAGGCGCATCAGTTGCCCGAACTGGCTTCGCAATTCTTTTCGCTCACGGTGAGCGCGCGCCAGTTGCAGGAACTGGCGCGCGACGCGATCGCCGAAACCGCGTCGGTGTCCGGCGCGCTCGATGCCTTGCAGGCGCCGTCGCGCGGGCTGGAACAGGCGCTGCGCGAATTGCGGCTCGAGCTGGAACGCTATCCGCTGCGCGGCGCGCTGTCCGGCGTGCTCGCGCACGAGGAAGGTGTGCAGGCCTTGAACGTGCTGCAGGAGGCGTTGGCGGCGCTGAGCGCCGCGCTGGCGCCGCTGGCCGAACGCAGCGTGGGGCTCGCGGCCTGCGCCGAGCGCGCACAGGAACAACTCGATCGCGTGCAGCGCCTGCTCGGCGCGGGCGAGGGCGGCGAGGTGCGCTGGTACGAAGTGACGCAGCGCGGCTTTTCGCTGCATCTGACGCCGCTCGACGTGTCCTCGCCGCTGCGCGAGTTCCGCGAGCAGTCGCGCGCCGCCTGGATCTACACGTCGGCGACGCTCGCGGTCGCCGGCGATTTCCACCATCTCGCCGCGCAGCTGGGTCTCGACGAGCCGCGCACGCTGCTCGAGCCCAGTCCGTTCGACTACGAATCGCAGGCGCTGGCGTATCTGCCGAAAGGTTTGCCGGAACCTTCAGCGCGCAATTACACCGAGGCGGTGATCGAGGCCGTGCTGCCGGTGCTCGATGCCTCCAACGGCCGCGCCTTCCTGCTGTTCACCTCGCACCGCGCCCTGCGCGAAGCGGCCGACAAGCTGGCCGCGCGGCGCGATTTCCCGTTGTTCGTGCAGGGCACGCAGCCGCGCCATCGGCTGCTGGAGGAATTCCGCCACTCCGGCAACGGCGTGCTGCTGGGCGCGGCGAGTTTCTGGGAAGGCGTGGACGTCGCGGGCGATGCCTTGTCGGTGGTGGTCATCGACAAGCTGCCGTTCGCGGCGCCCGACGATCCCGTGCTCGAAGCGCGCCTGGAGTCGGTGCGGCGCGCAGGCGGCAACCCGTTCCGCGATTGGCAGCTGCCGACGGCGGTGATCGCGCTCAAGCAGGGCGCGGGCCGCTTGATCCGCGCGCATGCCGATCGCGGCGTGCTGGTGCTGTGCGATCCGCGCCTCGTGGCCAAGGCTTACGGCCGCCTGTTCCTCGAAAGCCTGCCGCCGCTGCCGCGCACGCGCGAACTCGACGATGTGCAAGCCTTCTTCGCGCCGGTAGAGTGGGCGCGATGAACCTGCTCGCCTTCGAAACCGCCACCGAAGCCTGCTCCGTCGCATTGTGGATCGACGGCGCGGTGCAGGAGCGCTTCGAGATCGCACCGCGGCGCCACACCGATCTCGCGCTGCCGTGGGCCGATGAACTCCTCGCCGCTGCCGGCCTGCGCAAGACGCAGCTCGACGCCATCGCCTGCGGCCGCGGCCCCGGCGCCTTCACGGGCGTGCGCCTGGCCGTCGCGCTGGTGCAAGGCCTCGGCCTCGCGCTCGATCGGCCGGTGCTCGGCATCTCCACCCTCGCCGCGCTCGCGCTAGACGCGGCCGCGGCGGACGGCGATCGCATCCTCGCCGCGATCGACGCACGCATGGGCGAGGTCTACCTGGGCGAGTTCGAACGCCGCGGCGACACCGTGATCGCGCTTGCGCCCGAACGCCTGCTGCGCCCGCAGGAGGCGCGGATCGACGGCGAATGGGTGGGGGCGGGCACGGGCTTCGACGCTGAGCAAGGCGCATTGCGCGCCAACGTTGTGCTGCGCGCCTGCGATGCCAGCGCGCTGCCGCACGCCGCCGCCATCGCGCGTCTCGCCGTGCAGGCCTTTACGCGCGGGGAAGTCATCGCCCCCGAACGCCTCGAACCGGCCTATCTGCGAGACAAGGTTGCGCTCACGCTGGCGGAGCAGGGCAAGGCCTGACGTGCAGCCGATCAGCGCCGGACTCGATGTGCCGGACAACGTTGGCGGCCAACTCAGCCAGGTCGGCGCGGGTTCCTGGATCTTCTAGCGGCGCACGGATTTCTTCGCCGGTTTTTTCGCGGCGGCCTTGGCGGCCTTCTTGGCGACGTAACGCGCCGCCTTCGGTTCGGCGACGCGCAGCGTGCCCATGCTGCGCGCCAGCGCGAGCGCGGCATCGCGCAGGAAGTTCGAGCGGTTGCTGCCGGCCGCCTGGGCGGCGCGGTCGATGAGATCCAGATCGCGCTGCGGCAGCGTGATGTTCACGCGGATGGCCGGGCCCTGCAGGCGCGAGAGATCGATGTCGGCGTAGGCGAACACGCCGCCGGCGAAATCCGGATTGGCCACGTGGTCGTCGATGCGGCCGGGCGCGGGGATCTCGCCCTCGTCGTCGAATGCGGCTTCCACCGCTTCCTGCACGTTGGCGAGCGCTTCCTCGATGCTGTCGCCGGCGGTGAACACGCCGGGCAGGTCGGGAACGGTGACGCCGTAGGCCGTGCCGGCCTCCTTGTGGATCACGACGGGATAGCGCATCGGGATGCCCTCAGGTCCAAGGCCAGCCGGCCTGCCGGTAGATGTTCCGCAGCGTGCCCACGGGCAGCTGATGCTTCGGGTGCGGCACGACGACATGCCCCGCACGCTGCGGATGCTTGAACTTCGCGTGGCTGCCGCGACGGTGCACTTCGCGCCAGCCCTCCGCGAGCAGACGCCGAATCAGGTTCGCGCTGTTCGTGGTGTGTACCATACACACTCACTCCCGGAGTGTCCAGTCCCGGGAGTGAACGAACGCGAGTGCCGTATCGCGCGCTACCTGGCGATTCGCTGGGCCTGCAGCGCGACGAGTCGCGAGATCACCAGCGCCAGGTACAGCACGCCCATCATCTGCTGGATCATCACCAGCGAGCGCGCGTGGTCGTTGACCGGCGTGATCTCGCCGAAACCCACGCTGGTGAGGCAGGTGAAGCTGAAATACAGCAGATCGAACCAGCTGGTGACTCCGCCGATGTCGTTGGGCCCGTTGATGAAGAACGAGCCGGGCACGAGGTGTTCGAGCAGCGCATAGAGATAGCCGAACACGAAGGCCATCAGCACGTACAGGCCGGCGGCCGCGAACAGCTCGTCCAGGGTCATCACATCGTCGCGCAACATGTAGCGCATCAGGCTGAAGACGACGAAGGCATGGAACAGCGCCTGCGCCACCAGGCTCACGCCATACAGCGAGGCTTGCCCGCCCAGCGCCGCGGCGGCGTGCAGGCCCATCGCGGGAATCACCAGGAAATAGCCGATGCGCGTCTCGTAGCCCGTCGCGCGCGAGGCGCGCAGCGCGAGCGCCAGGATGGCGAGGTCGAAGAAGGCGATGGCTGCGCGTCCGGCCGGTTTCTCGTCCAGGAACGGATAGATCAGCACGAGGAACACCAGCGCACCCAGCAGCCACGCATTCGGCAGGCGGAACACGCGCAACAGGGTGCGCCGCAGGTTCATCGCAGCAGCACCAGGGTCGCCAGACCCAGGAAGGCCAGGAAACCCATCACATCGGTGACGGTGGTGAGGATCACGCCGCCCGCCAGCGCCGGATCGAAGCCCATGCGCCGCAACATGAGCGGCACCAGCACGCCGGCGCTCGCCGCCGAGGCCAGGTTGATGGTGAGCGCGCTGGCGATCACGAGCGACAGCAGCCAATCGCCGAACCACAGCCACACGATGCCGCCCAGCACCACGCCGAGCACGATGCCGTTGAGCAGCGCCACGCGCAGCTCCTTCCACAGCAGCACGCCCGCGTTCGACGCGCCCACCTGGCCCAGCGCCAGGCCGCGGATCATCAGCGCCAGCACCTGCGTGCCGGCGTTGCCGCCCATGCCCGCCACGATGGGCATGAGCACGGCGAGTGCCACGATCTTCTCGATGGTGCCTTCGAAGCGCCCCACCACGCTGGCGGCGACGAACGCGGTGCCCAGATTGATGCCCAGCCACACCAGCCGGCGCCGCACCGCGCGCGCCACCGGCGAGAACAGATCCTCGTCCTCGTCCAGGCCGGCGGCGCTGAACACCTGGTGCTCGGCCTGCTCGCGGATGATGTCGACGACGTCGTCGATGGTGATGCGGCCGAGCAGGATGTTGTTCTCGTCCACCACCGGCGCGGAGATCCAGTCGAGGTCGGAGAACTGCTTGGCGACCTCGTTCGAGGTCATGTCGACGGGAATGGCAGGCTGTTCGTCGTCGATCAGTTCGTTGATCGGCGTGGCATCGTCGTGCGTCACCAGCGCCGACAGCGCGACCCGCCCGAGGTACTGGTGGCGGCGGCTCACCACGAACAGATGGTCGGTGTGCTCCGGCAACTCGCCGCGCAGGCGCAGGTAGCGCAGCACCACGTCGACGCTGACGTCGGCGCGCACCGTCACCACGTCCGGATTCATCAGGCGCCCGGCGGTGTCCTCGGGGTACGAAAGCACCTGTTCGAGGCGCTCGCGGTTCTCCCGGTCCATCGACTTGAGCACTTCCTCGATGACGGTACCGGGCAGGTCTTCGACGAGGTTGGCGAGATCGTCGATGTCGAGGTCCTCGACGGCGGCGACGAGCTCGTCGGGATCCATTTCCGCGATCAGGCTTTCACGCACGTCGTCGCCGACGTGCACCAGCACCTCGCCGTCGTCCTCGGCGTCGACCAGTCCCCAGACGATTTCGCGCTTGCCCGGCGGCAGCGATTCCAGCAGATTGCCGATCTCGGCCGGCGACAGCGTGTTGACGAGCCGTCGCACCGGCCCGAGGCGGCCGGTCTCGAGCGCCTGCGAAAGGAGCTTCAACTGGCGCGCAGACTTCTCGTGGCGGACGGCTTCGGCCAACGTCGTGCTCCCGGCAGGCGCGCGCATTATCCGCGTTGCGCGGTGCGGGGCGCCAGCCGAACCAGGGCCGGCGAGCGCACGGATTGGGGGTTTCGTCCGCGCTGCGCGCCGTCAACACGTGCCGCGCGCGGTTTCGCGGATTCCTCATCGGTACGGACAAGGAGGCGCGGTGCTGGCGGAACGGATTGCAGGCAACGGCGTTGTCGTCGGCGCAAGGTTCGGGACCTGGCCCGGGCGGATCGTCGCCACGTGGCTGATCCTCTGCGGCCTGGCGTTCGCGCTCACCGGCCTTGCGACGATCCGCACCATCGCCTGGCCGCAACCCACGCAGGATCAGTTCCGCCTCTATCGCGCCTATCTCGAGCAACCGTTCCCGCAGAACGTGCTGCAGGTCGAGAACCAGCACCGGCCGGTGGTGCCGGGATTGCTGCGGGTTGCGGAAATCCATCTGCGCGATGCCGACCAGAGCCTGCAGATCGCCGTCGGCGCAGCCTGCGCCTTCCTCACCGCGCTATTGCTGGCGGTGATCGCGCTGCGTTCGACCGCCTTGCCGCCGGTCGCGCGTTGCGCGGGTTTCGCGGCCGCCTTCGTCGCGGTGTTCTGGTTCGGCAACGCCCGCATGCTGCTGCACGGCAACGAACTCGTGCATGCGTACCTGTTGACGCTGTCGGTGGTGGCTGCGGCTTGGTCGGCATGGCGTGCAGCGCGCGCGTCGCCGCTGCTCTGGATGGCGCTGGGGTCGGCGGCGGCGACCGTGGCCACCTTCTGCTTCGGGCCGGGCATCGCGCTGTTCCCTGCGTTGGTGTTGCTGGCGAAGCTGCAACGCGTGGCGTGGCGCGCGCTCCTCATCCCGGTCGGAACCTGCGTGGCCTGCCTGTTGCTCTACGTGTATGCGCTGCCGGGCAACGAGGACGTGCGCCACACCCTCGCGTTCCAGCCGTGGAAATCGCTGGAGACGGCGACGCGGTGGATCGCCTCGCCCTGGATCAATGCCTGGCTCGGTTTCGCCGAGCCCGCGCTGAACCCGGTGCATGCGGGTCTGGTGGCGCGCGATAACGGTGCCTATCTCGTCGCGTCGGCCAATCTCTTGCAATCGCTGAGTGGCCTGGGCTGGCAGTTCGGCCTGGCCTTGCTGTTCGGTGCCGCCGGCTTGGCCGTGCTGGCCGCCGCGTTGTGGCATGCGTTGCGCCGGCCTCCGCTGTCGCTGGTCCAGGTCTGCAGCCTGACCCTCATGCTGTTCGGCGCCGCCTGTGCGCTGATCATCGGCATCGGACGCCTCGAGTATCTGCAGCAGCGTCCCGACCAAGTGTTCGCGGATCGCTATCTGCTCTGGCCCTGTCTGTTCTGGCTGGGTGTCGTCCTGTGGCTGCTGGCATCGCAGCGCGGCCGGGTGCGGCATGCCGCGATCGCCTTCGTCGTGCTGTTGCCGGTGGTGCTGTGGCCGACGCACCGGCTTGGCGCCGGTTGGGGCGCCTCGATATATCGCAGCGTGCAAACGGTGGCGGCCGCCGTGCGTTCGGATGTGCTCGATCCGGACGTGCTCTGGGTCGAAGATCCCTCGGTCCGGCTCGAGGACAAGCTGCGCTCGCTGCAACTGTTCCGCGAGCGGAGGCTGGCGATGTTCGCACCGACGGGTACGGACGCGCTGGGCACGGTCTGGAGCGGAACGCTGGAGCCGGATGCGCGGCTGGCCGTGCGCTTTGCGCCGCCGCTGCCGGCCCGCGACATCCGTGGGCCGCTGGCCGCGGCGCGCCTGTGGGGCGCCGTCGATGCCGGCATCGAACGCATCGACCCGCAGAGCGTGCTCGTCGTGCTCGATCCGCGGCAGCGCATCGTCGGCTACGGCGAATTCAGCTTCGACGGCACGGATGCGTCGCGGCTGCGCTGGTGGCCACGGCGCCAGCAAGGCTTCGATGTATTCATCCGCGACTACGACCCGGCGATCGCGTATCGCGTCGCCGCCGTCGATTTCGCCCGGCGCACCGGACTGCTGCTCGGCGAAGTACCGCTGCCCTGAGGAATCAGGCCTGCTGCGGCGCCGGTTGTGCCATGTCGGGGTCGGGCGTGGTCGCCGGGTCCGCCGCCGCAGCCACCAGCGGCGGACGCTTGCGGCGCGTCAGGGGACGGTCGACGAGCCGCACCATCGCCATCGAGGCGGCCAGCGTGAGCAGGAGTCCGCAGGCCGCGTAGATGCCGCTGCGGTCGTATCCGAACCACGCCAGCAACAGCGCGCCCGCCGTGCAATGCAGGAGATAGAAGGGATAGGAAAGCTCGCCCAGCACATCGTCCAGGCGCGAAGTGCGGCGTTCGGCCAGCGCCACCACAACCCAGGCCGAGAGCACGGCGCCGGAGTAAAGACCGACGGTCCAGGGCCACAGGTTGAAAGGCGGGTAAAGCGTCAGGCACGCATGCGCGATCCACACGACGACCGCCGGCCCGGGCCATGCGATGCGCCGCAATGCATCGCGGAAATGGAAGACCGTGGCGCCGAGTGCGAAGGCCGGCGCCGCCGGCAGGAACCATGCGTAGCGCGGCCCGAAGCTTTCCGGGAGGAAGCCATGATCGGCGGCGATCAGCAGGCCGAAGGCCAGGGCGAACAGCGCCGTCGAGCGGTGCCGGGCCATGAAGGGCATCAGCAGATAGAAACCGACTTCGACCGAAAGCGCGTTCGCCACCGGCACCGGCGCGTTCCAACGCGGAAATGCCGGCAGCAAGGTGGCGAGGAAGCCCCATTCCTTCCAGTCGCGCGGCATGCCGAACGCCGGGTTGAGCTTGCGTGCGTCCACACCCCGCGTTTCCAGCCACCACAGCACGAGCGCGCCGAGCGCGCACGCCACCCAGAAGCCCGGGAAGATGCGCAGGAAACGGTTGTGCGCGTAGTTGCGCAGGCCGGCCAGATCGAAACCGTATTTCGTGTTGAGCACGTGCGCCATGAGGTAGCCGCTCAACACGAAGAATCCCCACACGGCATACGCGGCCGGGCCCGCGAGCATCCCCGCCCACAGGTGCGAGGTCGCGACCAGCAGCGCGAGGAACAGCCGCCAGGTACCGAACCCGAATCCGAATCGCATCGCGCCCGACTCCTTCATGATGCCCTCGCAGCTTCCGTGCCGGCCGCGCGCGCCTCGTGCCGACCGCGCCGCAGCAGCGCCAGCGCGAACAACGCAAGGATGGCGTAGTGGAAATGTTCCATCAGCCGGGGCGTCGCACGCAGAACGAGGGCGACAGGTTGCCACGGTGGCGGCAGGCGACCGTGCGCTCGTTCGACAGCACGGCGAGCATGTGCGTGGGCGTGATGCGCCCCGCGGCCAGTTCGGCCTCGTCGCGCGCGTGTACGCGGTCGATGAAGTCGCGGTCGCGTTCGCTGTGGGCATCGAAGTGATGGCCGAAGCCGCGATCGATGAAGGGATCGATCAGGTTGCCGAAGGCCAGGAAGGTTTCGAATCCGAAACGCTCCAGCAGCAGCGGCAGGATGTCCTGCGCGCGCACGCCCTCGAAGCCTTCCACCGAGCAGTCCCAGTCGAGGAATTCGTCTTCCTGGCGCTGCAACTGGAGGTTGTAGCGATACGACGGCGGCAGCTCGCGCCAGAATTCGCGCACGATGGCGAGCGCTTCCGGCCAGCGTTGGTGCCCGTTGCGTCCGATCATGTCCGACACCACGAACAGGCCCGCAGGCGCGAGCGCCGCCGACACCGCATCGAACAGCGCTTCGAGTTCCAGCACGTGATGCAGGCTCTGGTTCGCCATCACGCCGTCGTAGCGGCCCTGCGGCCGCCAGCGGTTGAAATCGCCCTGCATCGGCACGACGCGGCCGGCGAGGCCGGCTTCCGCGGCCAGCGCGCGTCCGCGTTCGAGCATCGCCGGATTGATGTCGATGCATTCGAGCACGAAATCGGCCATCCCCAGCCGCACCAGCTCCTGCGCGATGCGGACTTCCGCATCGCAGTTGCCGCAGCCCAGGCTGACGAAGCGCGGCCGCGCGGCGCCGGTGCGCCGCGCCGCCTCGAACAGCCCGCGCGCGAGGAAATCTTCCGGATGGCGCGCGCCGAACTCCAGCTCCATCGGCAGCAGCCAGCGGTTCGACCAGTAGTGGAAGATCTCCGGCAGCGCGTGCACGTTGACCTGATCGGCGAAGATCTCGGTTTCGCGCGCGATACGTTCTTCGTAGTCCGGTCCCAGGGCCGCCGCGGGCTGCGCGGGTTCGGTCGGTGCGATGTTGTCCACCGCGGGACCGGCCGCGCCGAAACGCGCCCGCCACCAGCGCCGCAGCGGCTCGCGCAGCGGTGCGGGCAGGCGTTTGACGATGGGCACGAGGGCCGTCTTGACGCGATGGTGGTTCAAGCGGACGTGGACGCGGCGCAGGCGCGAAACCCCTCAGGAAGGCGCGGCGCGGGATTGTAACAGTTCGTCAATCGCGGCTCAGAGGCCGGCGAGGATGCGCTCGATGCTGCTGCGGTCCGGCGCGCGCAGCAAGCCGGCGGCGCGCCGGCGCAGGGTCTGGTGCTCGCTGTTGCGGATCACGCGCCGCACTTCCAGCAAGGTGCCCGGATGCATGCTGAAATCCTCGAGCCCCAACGCCAGCAGCAGGCGCGTGTAGCGCGGATCGCCGGCGAGTTCGCCGCACACCGTCACCGGCACGCCGTGCTTGCGGCCCTGGCCGATGATTTCATGCAGCAGGCGCAGCACCGCCGGATGCAACGGCGAATACAGCGATGCCACCGCGTCGTTGCCGCGGTCGGCGGCCAGCAGGTACTGCACCAGATCGTTGGTGCCCACCGAGACGAAATCCAGGTGCGGCAGCAGCGAGGCAAGCATGAGCGCCGCGGCCGGCACTTCGATCATCGCGCCCAGTTCGACGTTCTCGGCCACGTCCAGGCCTTCCTCGCGCAGCGCGCTCGCCGATTCGTCCATCAGGCGCCGCACCGAGCGCACTTCCTCGAGGCAACTGACCATCGGCACGAGGATGCGCACCGGCCCGTAGGCCGACGCGCGCAGCATGGCGCGCAGCTGGGCGCGGAACAGCGCGTCGCGCAGCAGCGAAAGCCGCACGCCGCGCAGGCCGAGCGCCGGGTTGGGTTCGTGCGCCATCACCACGCCCGAGCCGTCGGCCTTGTCGGCGCCGAGGTCGAGCGTGCGCAGCGTGCAGGGGCGGCCGCCCATGCCCAGCACGAGATCGCGGTAAGCGATGAACTGCTCGTCCTCGTCGGGCAGCTCGCGCCGCTGCATGAAGAGGAATTCGGTGCGGTACAGCCCCACGCCCGCCGCGCCGAGCGCGTGCGCCTGCGCCACGTCGTCGCGCGATTCGGCGTTGGCGTGCAGGCGGATGTCGACGCCGTCGAGGGTGCGCGTGGGCGCGCTCTTCAGGCGCGAAAGCACCTTCTGCTCGCGCGCGTCTTCGCGCTGGCGGCGGCGGAAATCGCGCAAGTCGTCGGCTTCGGGTTCCACCACGACGCGGCCGTTGGCGCCGTCCACGAGCAGCGCATCGCCGTCGTTGATGTGCTGCAGCGCTTCGTGCGCGCCCACCACCAGCGGCAGGTGCAGGCTGCGCGCCAGGATGGCGCTGTGCGACAGCGGGCTGCCCTGCGCCGTGACGATGGCCACCACGCCGCGCTCGGCCAGTTGCGCCAGCTCGGCCGGCGCCACCATGTCGGTGACCAGCACTTCGCCGGCGTTGCCGGCGACCGATGGTGCGTGGCGATGCAGCGCGGCGTAGACGCGGCCGATGACGTGGTCCATGTCCTCGCGCCGGCTGCGAAGATAAGGATCGTCCATCGCCTCGAAGATCGCCGCGAGGCGGTCGCGCTGCAGTTTCAGGGCGTATTCGGCCGAGTAGCGCGCGGTGCGGATCAGTTCGTCGAGCCCGATCTGCAGGTCGGGATCGTCGAGGATCATGGTGTGCAGGTCGAGGAACTCGCCCAGTTCCTTCGCCAGCGCGCCGGTGAGACGGTCGCGCATCTGTCCGAGTTCCGCGCGCGCCGCGGCCAGGGCCTGATGCAGGCGGGCGACTTCGGCATCGACCTCGGTCTCGCCGATGCGGCGTTCTTCCACGTCCAGCGCATGCGGTTCGCGCACGCAGGCGCGCCCGAGCGCCAGTCCGCGCGATGCCGGAACGCCGGTGAGTTCGCGCCGCACGCCCGGTATCAGCCTCCCTCGTCGAAGCAGCGTTCGAACAGGGCGGCGGCGGCCTCCATGGCCTCGGCCTCGTCGGGCCCTTCGACCCGCAGCCGCACCGTCGTGCCTTGTCCGGCGGCCAGCAGCATCACGCCCATGATGCTCTTGGCGTTCACCTCGCGGCCGCGGCCGGTGAGCGTGGCGTTGCTGCGGAAGGAGCCGAGCAACTGCACCAGCTTCACGGCCGCGCGCGCGTGCAGGCCGAGCTGGTTGGCGACGAGCAGATCGCGTTCAAGCATGGTCGAGCACCACTCCGGTCTTGCCGCCCGAAACGGCCGTGAGGGCCAGTTCGTCGAGGCTCTGGTCGGCGTAGTTGCACACGCGCAGCAGCATCGGCAGGTTCATGCCGGCCACGCGGCGCGCGGGCGTGCCGAGCTGCACGAGCCGCGCGGCCAGGTTGCTGGGCGAGGCGCCGTACAGATCAGTGAGGATGAGCACGCCTTCGCCGCCGTCCGCGCGCCGCAGCGCGGCGCTGGCCTGCGGTAGCGCGATGTCGAGCGGCTGGTCGAAGGGCAGCTCGAAGCATTCGATGCGCAGCGTCTCGCGCCCGAGCAGCCGGCGCGCCAGCGGCGCGTAGTGCGCGCAGGCGCCTTCATGCCCCACCAGCAGCACGCCCACGGCCATGGCTCACTCCAGCTCGCGGTGGAAGGTGAGGACCTGCGGGCGGCCGCTGTCGCGCAGGTAGGAGGCGAGTTTCTCGGCGAAATACACCGAGCGGTGGCGCCCGCCGGTGCAGCCGAAGGCCACCGTCACGTAGCTGCGCGTGTCGCGCTCGAAACAGGGCAGCCACTGGTCGAGGAAATTCGTCACGTGCGCCACGTAGCTTTGCGCCAGCGGCTGCGCGTCGAGATATTCGCGCACCGCGGCGTCGCGCCCCGAGAGCGGGCGCAGGCGCGCGTCCCAATGCGGGTTCGGGAGGCAGCGAAGGTCGAACACGAAATCGGCGTCGGTCGGCACGCCGTGCTTGTAGGCGAAGGACTCGAACAGGATCGACAGCCCCGCATGCTCGGCCAGCGCCAGTTCGGTGACGACCACGCGGCGCAGCTGATGGATGTTGAGTTTGGACGAATCGATGATGCGATCGGCGATGGCCGAGAGCGGTCGGAGCAGCTGCCGCTCGCGTGCGATGGCGTCGGCCAGCGGCAGGCCGCGTTCGGAGAGCGGATGGCGGCGGCGGGTTTCGCTGTAGCGCCGGATCAGCACCTCGTCGGTGGTGTCGAGGAACACGAGCTGATGCTGGTATCCGAGCGCGCCGACCGTCGACAGCGATTCGGGCAGATAGGAAAGGTCTTCCGGCCGGTTGCGCACGTCGATGCCCACTGCGATGCGCGGATGCTGCGCGCCGCCGTGGCTGATGCTGGCGACGAACTGCGGCAGCAGCTCGGAGGGCAGGTTGTCGACGCAGTAGTAGCCGAGATCTTCCAGCGTGCGCAGCGCCACCGTCTTGCCGCTGCCCGACATGCCGCTCACCACGATCAGCGGCGACAGGCCTTCGTGCGGAAGCATGGGCTCCATCTCAGCCGTCCTGGCGGCGCATCTGGTGCGCCTGGCGGTCGATGAAGGTCTGCGCCGCGTCGATGCCCTTGCTCTTGAGCATGTGCGAGCGCACGGCGGCTTCCACCAGCACCGCGAGGTTGCGGCCGGGCGCCACGGGAATGGTGATGTGCGGAATGTCCATGTCGGCGACGCGGCGTTTGCCTGTATCGCCGTACAGTCTATCGATGGGCTTGGGATCGGTCTGCGGGTCCTGGCGTTCGAGATGCACGATCAGGCGCAGATATTTGTTACGTTTCACCGCGGTGTCGCCGAACATCTCGCGGATGTTGAGGATGCCCAGGCCGCGCACTTCGATCAGATCCTGCAGCATTTCCGGGCAGGTGCCGTCGAGCACGTCGGGCGCGATCTGGGTGAATTCGGGCGCGTCGTCGGCCACCAGGCGATGGCCGCGGCTGAGCAGTTCGAGCGCCAGTTCGCTCTTGCCCGTGCCCGATTCGCCCGTGATCAGCACGCCGATCGAATACACCTCCATGAACACGCCGTGCATCGTCACGCGGTTGGCGAGCGCGCGCGCCAGGTGGTACTGGAAATAGGTGAGCAGTTCGTGGCCGCGGCGCGGCGAGATCCACAGCGGCGTGTCCGATTCGTTGGCGGCGTCGCGCAGGTCGGTGGGGACGGGCTGGTCCTTGGTGACGACCAGCGCCAGCGGCGTGTCGTTGACGATGCGCGCCAGCGATTCCCAGCGCTGGCGCGAATCCAGGCCGTCGAGGTAGTTGAGTTCCTCGGTGCCGAGGATCTGCACCTTGTTCGGGTAGATGGTGTTGAGATAGCCCGCCATCGAGGGCCGGCGCGCGAGATGCTCGCCCGATTCGAGCACGCGCTTCTCGCCGCGCTGGCCCGCGATCCAGCGCAGGCCCAGGCGTTCCTTGACCTGATCGAAGAGTTCGCGGGCAGTGATGCGGGCGGCCATGCCGGCGTGCGTTGCGTCCGGCACGGCGGTCAGGCGGCCGCGTGGGTGAGTTGCCAGTCCGACAACAGGCGGTAGAGCGAGGCGCTGTCGGGGGCCTCGCGCAACTGCTCGGTGAAGCGCGCGTCGCTGAACATCTCGGCGAGCTGCGAGAGCAGCAGC
>CAMLOR010000054.1 GCA_946481615.1 uncultured Aquimonas sp. | reverse complement strand
GCCAGCGAGATGGCGCCCAGCGATTCGGGCTCGTCGGTCTCGCCGTCGCCCATGAAGCACCAGACCTTGCGGTCGGACTTGGGCATCAGGCCGCGGCCTTCGAGGTATTTCCAGTTGCGCGCCTGGTAGATCGCGCTGATGGGCCCGAGGCCCATCGACACCGTCGGCGTCTGCCAGAAATCCGGCATCAGCCAGGGATGCGGATAGGAGCTGACGCCCTTGCCGTCGACTTCCATGCGGAAGTTGTCGATCTGCGATTCCGACATGCGGCCTTCGAGGAAGGCGCGCGCGTAGATGCCGGGCGAGGAATGGCCCTGGATGTAGAGCAGGTCGCCGGGATGTTCGGCGCTGGGCGCGCGCCAGAAGTGGTTGAAGCCCACGTCGTACAGCGTGGCCGACGAGGCGAAGCTCGCGATGTGGCCGCCGAGCTCGCCCGGCTTGCGGTTGGCGCGCACCACCATCGCCATCGCGTTCCAGCGGATGATCGAGCGGATGCGCCATTCCATCGCGGCGTCGCCCGGCGATTTGGCTTCGAGCGCGGCGGGAATGGTGTTGATGTATTCGGTGGTCGGCGCGAACGGCAGGTGGGCGCCGGCCTGGCGGGTGTGATCCACCATCCGCTGCAGCAGATAGTGCGCGCGGTCGGGGCCGTCGGCCGCGATCACGGCGCGCAGGGCGTCGGTCCATTCCTGGGTTTCGGTCGGGTCCAGGTCCTGGTCGAGGAGGTCTTGCAGCGGATTCATGTGCTGGGCGCTGTCGTCTTGATTAGAGCCGGAATTCTACACTGGGGGGCATGGACGACATCCCGGAACCGGTTCCCCCTTCGCCGCGCGTGCGGCGCGGCACGTTGGCCGTGGGCGCAGGCGTTGCGTCCGGCGTGTTCCTGGCCGGCGCGGCGGTCGCGGCCGTGCAGTGGCAGATGGATCCGCCGGACTTGCGGCCCGATGCGCCGCTCGCGCGCCTGCTGCGGCTGGCGCTGTCGCTGGGAGGCCTGCCCGTGATCGGCGCCACGCTGGTGTCCGGTCTGTTCGGTGCCTTGGGCGGCGCGATGGCGGCGCAGCGGCGCAACCCGATGCACGGCACCCTCGCCGGTCTCGCCGCCTTCGTGCTGGTCGCGGTCGGCCTGTTCCTGATCGCGGCCCTGCCGGCCGCGCTGGTCGACGGACCCGGCGGTACGCGCCGTCTGCTCGACGAAGTGCTGGTGCTCGGCGCCTGCATCGGCCTGCCGGCCGCGATCGGCGGCGCGGCGGCCGGGTGGTGGACGCGCGACGGCGCCCGCCGCTAGGGCGTTTCGCCCCACTCGCGCAGCAGCCAGTCGTGCGCGGCGCGTTCGCCTTGCGTCGCGCGCAGGTGCACCCACTGCGGATGCGCGCCGCTCTGCGAGCAGCAGCGGAACAACCGATGCCACGACTCGTAGTCGTACAGCTGCGGCAGCGGCCGCGGCACCGGTTCGCCGCGCTCGGCCAGCCCAAGGCGCCATTGCGCGGCGCGATACACGGCGTCGCTGGCCCGGTAGGTCCAGCCGTCGAAGGGCGCCGCCAGGCTGCGGCGGCAGTGATCGAGGTTGAGCGCCGTGAGCTGCTTCTCCAACTCGTGGCACGGCTGCGTCACACGCACCCGGGCTTGGTGGAAGGTCCAGTCGAGCAGTGCGTCCGCGCCCAGCGCGGCGATGTCGCGTGCACTCAGGCCGTTGGCGAGATCCTCAGCCGCCAGCGCCGGCGCCAGCGCCTCCAGCAACGCCAGCGATTCGCGGTAAAGGCGCGTGCCGTAGTCGTCGAGCGGCACCGCTTGCATCGCGGCCAGCCATTGTTCACGCGCCGCCGCGTCGAAGGTGGGCTGCAGCAGCAGGAACAGCGGATTGCGGGACGCTGCGGCACGGCCGCGGGCGAAGACCTCGCTGCAGGTCGGGCGCGCTTCGGCCTGCAACTCGGCCGGCATTTCGTCGGTCCAGGTGCACATGCTCGCCGTCAGGGCGAGCTCCGGATCGGACAATGCGGGAACGGCGGCGGCGCGGTACACCGCGTCCAGCACCACGCGGCCAAAAGCCCGCATGTCGCCGCCGTCGTGCCACTGCACCGCGAGCAGCCAGGCCAGCGGCGCGTCGGAGCGGCCCAGTGCGGCGCCCCAGGCCTGGTAGCGATGGCGCATGCGCTCGCGTGCCAGCAGCAGCGACAACTCGCGCAGCACCGGATCCTGCGCGTCGGCGCGCAACGCCACGGCGGCGCGCAGACGCTCGAGGAAGACGAGCTGCGCCTCCGGCGTACGCCGGCTGGCATAGGGATAGCGGTCCGCCACGATGCGCGGCAGCGCTTCCAGCCGCGTGCGCAGCGGGGCCGGCATGGTCAGGACTTCGGCACTGGCGGCGAAGGCGTCGCGGATCGCATCTTCGTTGCGAGCGTTGTGCCGGAACTGCAGCGCCCAGGCACCGCCCGCGGCCAACAGAACCGCGGCCGCGGTGGCCAGCCCGCCCAGCGTCACCGGCTCGCGCGACAGCCAGCGCCAGGCGCGCTCACCCCAGCGCAGGCGGCGCGCGCCCACGGGGTTGCCGTCGAGCAGGCGGCCGAGGTCCTCGGCGAGTTCCTCCGCCGAGGCGTAACGCTGCGCCGGATCGCGCTGCAGGCATTTGAGCACGATGGCCTCGGCGTCGCGCGACACCGCGCGGCGGCGCGTGCGCGGCAGCGCGAGCGGTGCCTCCACCACCTCGCGCAGCGTCTCTTCCACGCTCTCGGCGCGGAACGGCGGCTCGCCCGTCAGGCACTCGTAGAAAATGGCGCCGAGGCCGTAGACGTCGGTGGCGCGCGAAATATCCGCCGCACGCAGCAGCGCCTGTTCCGGCGCCATGTAGGCGGGCGTGCCGGCCACGAGGTCCGCGGCATCGTGGCCGATGGCGCGGTCGAGCGGCCGTGCCAGCCCGAAATCGGCGATGCGCGCGCGGCCGTCGGCCGGCAGCAGCACGTTCTGCGGCTTCAGATCCAGATGCAGGATGCCCAGCGAGTGCGCGTAGTGCACGGCGCGCGCCAGTTCGCGCACCAGGCGCGCCGCGTCGGCCTCGGGCAGCGGACCATGCTCGCGCAGCCGGCGCCCGAGGTCGGCGCCGTCGACCAGTTCCATGCTGTAGTAGAAGCGCGCGCCGTCGGCGCCGAACTCGTGGATCGCGACGATGCCGGGGTGCTGCATGCGCGCCGCGCTCGCGGCCTCGGCCGCGAAACGCGCGGCGGCGTCGGCACCGGTCCACAGCGAGCCGCCGAGCAGCTTGAGCGCCACCTCGCGCCCGAGCGAGCCTTGCCGCGCGCGGTAGACCACGCCCATGCCGCCGCGGCCGAGTTCTTCGAGCAGCTCGTAGTCGCCGATGCGACGCTGGTCGGCGTCGTTCAGATCGACGGCGGCGGCGTCCGGATCGAGGCCGCCGAGCGAGGCCGTACGCAAGGCGTCGGCCGGCGCGAAGGCGCGATCGCCAAGATTGCGCCAGGACAGGTTCATGCCGCCGGTGGGTTGCCAGGGGGAAGTGCGGGCCATCGGGTCGTTCTCGTGGGGGTCCGACCGGGGTTGTTACCGGCCCCGCGCGATCGCTTACGGGGCGCCATGCAACGCTTCCCGCAGCAAGGCCAGCTCGCGTTCGAGCGCGGCCTCGTCCTCGACGGTATCGAGCACCCGCTCGCGCACCAGCTGGCGGAAGCGCGCGCGCAAGCGGTGCACGGCCACGCCGATCGCGTTCGGATTGCTGCCGAAACGCCGCGCGATCTCGACGTAGGCGTCGCGCGGCGCATCCTCCACCAGCCAGGGCTCGAGCGCGTCGAACAGCGCGGCCTTGCCGCGCGCCTCGGCTTCGCCCCGCAACGCGGCGGCGGCGCGCGTCAGCAACAGCCGGGCCCATTCGGCGTCGAAATGCCGGTCGGGGCCGTCCGTCGGCGCCTCCAGCAAGGCCAGGGCTTCGTCGTTCTCGTGCCAGGCGCAGCCGCCGCGCTTGTCCGCGGTCGCGGCGCGCAGGGCCTTGGCCGCGAAACGGTGCAGCGCGGTCGCGAGCCAGGTGCGGAAAGCGCCGCGCGCGGCGTCCGCGCGGCCGATCGCGCCGTCTTCGAGCAGGCGCGCGATGAATTCCTGGTAGAGATCGTCGCGCTCGGTGCCCGGTACGCGCCAGCGCGCCAGCTGGGCGCGGATCGCCGGCTCGTAGAGCGCGACGAGCTCGGCCAGCGCTGCGCGCCCCGGCGCACCGGGCGTTCCTGCGCGCCGCACCAGCGACCATCGCGTCGTCGTAAAGCGCGTCAACCCGCTGCCTGCAAGAAGAAACCGGCCCTCATCCTAGCGCGGCGCCGGCGGCCCTGGCCGTAAACTGCACGCATGCTTTCCCTGCCGCCGCTCGCGCTCTACGTCCACATCCCGTGGTGCGTGAAGAAATGCCCCTACTGCGATTTCAATTCGCACAACCGCCCCGAAGCGCTGCCGCAGCGCGAGTACGTGGCAGCGCTGCTGGCCGATCTCGAGCAGGATCTGCCGCTGGCCTGGGGCCGAACCGTCACCAGCGTGTTCTTCGGCGGCGGCACGCCCAGCCTGTTCTCGGCCGATTCGATCGCCGCCATCCTCGACGGCGCCGCGGCGCGGCTGTCGTTCCGTCCGGGGCTGGAGGTGACGCTCGAAACCAATCCGGGCACGGCCGAGTTCGATCGTTTCGAGGCCTACCGGCGCGCCGGCGTGAACCGCATCAGCTTCGGCATCCAGAGCTTCGACGATGGCTGCCTGGCGCGCCTCGGGCGCATCCACGACAGCGCGCAGGCCGACACCGCGGTGAAGATGGCGCAGGACGCCGGCTTCGACAATTTCAACCTCGACCTGATGTACGCGCTGCCCGGCCAGACCCTGGCGATGGCGCTGCACGACGTCGAACGCGCCGTCGCGCTGCAGCCCGCGCACCTGAGCCACTACCAGCTCACGCTCGAACCCAACACGGTGTTCGCGGCGAAACCGCCGCCGGGCATTCCCGAAGACGACATCGCCTGGGACATGCAGGAGCACTGCCAGGCGCTGATGGCGTCGCACGGCTACGCGCAGTACGAGGTTTCGGCCTACGCCCGGCCCGCACGGCAGTGCGCGCACAACCTCAACTACTGGAAGTTCGGCGACTACCTCGGCATCGGCGCCGGCGCGCACGGCAAGCTCACCGTGCCTTCCGACGAGCGCGGCATCCTGCGGCGGTGGAAGGTGAAGCAGCCGCGCGACTACCTCGCGAAGGCCGGCAGCGACGCGCGCATCGGCGGCGACGACTGGACCGCGCCCGCACAACGTCCGTTCGAGTTCATGCTCAACGCGCTGCGTCTCAACGAAGGCTTCGACCTGCCGCTGTTCGAAGCGCGCACCGGCCTGTCGCGCGAGGCGCTCGAACCGCGATTGTCCGAATGCCTGGCGAAGGAGTGGCTCGAACGCGACGGCGAGCGCATCCGCCCCACCGACTTCGGCCGCCGCTTCCTCAACGACGTGATGGGAGCCTTCCTCTGATGCCGGACTCCATCGTGCTGCGCTGCCCCTATTGCGGCGAGCGCTTCGAAGCGATCGCCGACGCTTCCGCCGGCGACGCCGAATACATCGAGGATTGCCCGGTCTGCTGCCGGCCGATCGCGTTCCGGCTGGATGCCGACGACGAAGGCAACCTGCGCCGCCTCGACGCGGAACGCGACGACTGACCCGCGCGCGACGCGGCGACATCGACAGCGCGCCGCCGCGCCTTTACACTCCGCGCCGCTTTCAGGTGCTCGGGAAGCCGGTGCGAATCCGGCGCTGCCCCCGCAACGGTAAGCAGGCGTAGTCCGCCACGGCCACTGGAGATCGACTCCGGGAAGGCGGTGGACACCGGTTCGCGAGAGCCGACCCTGCCAGCCCGGAGACCGGCCTGTGGCGCGCGACTTCAAGTTGCGCAGCGGCGCGTCGCGGTGGGCGGCGTGGCGTGCGTGCCGCCGCGCGGTGCGTCCGTCCGTCTCCTGCCGTCCGCGTCATTCCGCGGGTGTGCGTTCTTCGGAGACTTTCATGCAACGCGTTCTTCCTCTTTCCCTGCTGGCGCTCGGCGTCGGCGTGTCCCTTTCCGCCTCGGCGCAGGCCGCGCGCGAGCAGCCTGAAGTCGTCGTCACGGCCAACCGCACGGCATCCACCGTCGACGACACGCTGGCCGCCGTCAGCGTCTTCACGCGCGCCGACATCGAGGCCAGCGGCAGCAACGATCTCGTCGATCTGCTGCGCCAGGTGCCCGGCCTCGACATCGCGCGCAGCGGCGGTCTCGCGCAGCAGACCAGCGTATTCCTGCGCGGCGCCAATTCCAGTCACGTGCTGGTGCTGATCGACGGCGTGCGCGTGTCGGCCGTTGGCACCGGCGCCTTCGCCTGGGAACAGGTTTCGCTCGACCAGATCGAGCGCATCGAAGTGGTGCGCGGGCCGCGCGCCGCGCTCTGGGGTTCGGACGCATTGGGTGGCGTGATCCAGCTGTTCACGCGCCGTGCCGAAGGATTCGACGGGGCGGTGAGCGCGGGCAACCACGACACCTACGGCGTGCAGGCCGGCGCCGGCACGCGCGACGAACGCGGCGGCTTCGGCGCGCGCGTGGGCTGGACCGATTCGCGCGGCACCAATTCGCAGAACCCGGAAGGCTTCGCCTTCGATCCGGACGACGACGGCTTCGTGCACCGCAACGCCTTGCTGCACGGGGATCTGGTGCTGGGCGACGAGCATCGCCTCGCCGCGATGGCCTCGCGCCGCGACAACGACATCGAATTCGACCAGGGCGAATCGGCGACCGTGCAGTCGCAGTATTCGCTGGTGCTCGACGGCACGCTGTCCGAGCGCTGGACGCAGCACGCGCAGATCGCCGCGGTGCGCGATTCGATCGACACGCCGGCCTTCTTCTCACGCTACGACACCTCGCGCGAGCAGGCCGACTGGAACCACGCGCTGCAACTGCGCGAGCGCAGCGAGCTGCTGTTCGGCCTGGCCTACGTGCGCGAGCGCGGCGAGAACCTCGACACCTTCTCCGGCACGCCGGTCTACGACGCGCGCCGCCACAACTCGGCCGTGTTCGGCGCGCTGCGCCATGGGCTGGGCGCGCATGACTTCGAAGCTTCCGCGCGTTACGACGACAGCAGCACGTTCGGCGGCGAAAGCACCTTCGCGGCGGCCTGGGGCTGGCAGCTGTCCGACGGCGTGCGCAGCACCCTGTCGTACGGCGAAGGGTTCCGCGCTCCGACGCTGAACGAACTCTACTCGCCCGGTTTCGGCGGCCTGTTCGCGGGCAATCCCGGGCTCGAGCCGGAGCAGTCGAAGAACCTCGAGGCCGGCCTGCGCCTGGGTTCGGGCCCCGCCACGCTCGACCTGCGCGCCTGGCACGACCGCCTCACCAACCTGGTCGATTTCAGCGGCGGCGACACCTTCCAGGCCATCAACATCAGGCGCGCCCGCCTGCAGGGGCTGGAAGCCGAAGGCCGCTGGGAGCTGGAGGGCTGGGCGCTGTCGGCGCACGCCACCTGGCAGGACGCCGAGGACCGCGACACCGGCGCCGATCTGCTGCGGCGCGCCCCGCGCAAGGGCGGCGCCACCGTCGAGCGCCTGTTCGGCAACGGCGCGCGTCTCGGGCTGGAGGGTTTCGCTGCGTCCTCGCGCCCCGAGTTCGGCGGCGATCTGCCGGGCTACGGCCTGCTCTCGCTGCGCGGCAGCCTGCCGCTGGGCGGCGGCTGGTGGCTGGACGGCCGGGTCGAAAACCTGCTCGACCGCGATTATTCGCTGCTGCGTGGCTACAACACGGCCGGCATGACGGCGCTCGCGACCCTGCGCTGGGGCGTGCCGCGCTAGACCCGGAATCACCCTAGGCGCATCCCGATCCGTGACATAGAATCGGACCGTTGCGCCCAGGGGAATTCTTGACATGCAAGGCCCGGCAACACATCCGAGCGCCGGCGGCGGCCCACGCCCCTCGCTCGCCCAGCGCGCCTTCCCGCGGCGCGTGCGGGCATTGCTGGAAGGCATCCTCGACTACGTGGCCGACGAGCTCGATCGCGGGCTCGTCACCGCGATGAACGAACTCGAGCAGCAGCTGTTCAAGCTCGCCGAGCAGGCCAAGAGCAACGAGCTGCAGTCCAACTGCTTCGTGGCCCTGCGCGAGGTCAAGCGCGGGCGCGCCGACGTGATCCCGCGCTTCCTGCTGGGCCTGGAGGCCGAGCTGGCCGCGATCAAGGATCCGCCGCGCAAGCCCGAGGTCGTGCTGGCGCGCCACGAGCTTTCGCTCGTGGAAGACGCGGTGATGGACGAGAGCATCATCGTCAACGAGATCGCAGGGCGCGCCGAGATCCGCAACAGTCTGCCGCTGTTCCTGCTCGGCCAGCGCTTCGGCGTGATCGCCGGACGCCCGGCCTTCGACGCCGAATCGCTGCCGGTGGGCCCGCACGCCCTGTGCCGCGTGCTGCGCGAAGCGGCCGCCACGCTCGACCTAGGCATCGAACACAAGCAGCAGCTCTACCGGCAGTTCGACCGCACCGTGATGCAGTTCATCGGCCCGCTGTACGAGGCCCTGAACACCTATCTCATCCGCCAGCGCGTGCTGCCCTATCTCACCTACGTGCCGGTGCGCGCCAAGCGCGTCGACACCCAGACCGCCGAGCGCGCGGCCAAGGGCCACGAGGAGCGCACCGGGCGCGACACCACGCTCGGTGGCGCGGTGGCACAGGTGCCGGCGGCCCGCACGGGCGGGCTCGAAACGCCTCCGGCCCACGGTGCCACGGCGCCCGCCGCGCCCTCGGCGCGCCAGGCTGCCGCCGCGTCGGGACCGCGTCCATTCACCGCCTGGCCCGGCACCGCCGAAGGGCCGAGCGCGCAGACGCAGGCCGACAGCGAGATGTTCGACGTGCTGCGCCAGCTGCTGGCCGGCCGCCGCTCGCTGCTGGGCAAGCTGGGCAACGAGAAACCCGCCAAGCACGCCGCGCCCCTGCACGTGGTGAGCCCGCAGGAAGTGCAGCAAGTGCTGGGCACGCTGCAGAATCGGCCGGCCGCCCCGGTGATGATCGACGGCCAGGCCCAGTCGCGCTCGGTCACGCATCTGAAGCAGGACATGCTGGCACAGCTGCGCCGCATGACGCCCGAGGGCCTGGCGCCCGCGCTGCCCGAGGAACAGGGCGACACCATCGATCTGGTCGGCATGCTGTTCGACCACATCATGAAGGACGTGCGGCCCAACAGCCCCGCCGCCGCCCTGCTCACCAAGCTGCAGGTGCCGCTGCTGCGCGTGGCGCTCGACGACAAGGGCTTCTTCACGCGCAAGCAGCATCCCGCGCGGCAGATGCTCAACACCATCGCCGAAAGCGGCCAGTACTGGACCAGCGACGACGAAGCCGACCGCGCCCTGGTCGACAAGATGCACCTGCTGGTCGACCGCGTGACGCGCGAGTTCGACGGCGATCTCTCGCTGTTCGACGCCCTGCTCGGCGATCTTTCGAGCCACATGCAGACGCAGGCGCGCAAGGCCGAAGTGGCCGAGCGCCGCCACGTGGAAGCCGCGCGCGGCAAGGAGAAACTCGAGCTCGCGCGCCTGCGCGCGGCCGAGGCCATCGACGTGCTGCTGGCCGGCAAGCACGTGCCGAAGTTCCTGCACACGCTGCTGGCGCAGGCCTGGGCCGACGTGCTCGCGCTCTCGATGCTGCGCGGCGGCGACGATTCGCCGGCCTTCCGCCACCAGCTGCGCATCGCCGAGCGCCTGATCGAAGCCGGTGCCGCCCGGCACGAAGGCGGCGCCTCGCCGATTCCCGCCTCCGAGGTGCCCGCGCTCCAGGCCGAGATCGAAGAAGCCCTGCAGCAGGTCGGCTACCACGCCAACGACGCGCAAGCCATTTCGCACCGCCTGCTCTCGGCCGCGCACGAGGAAGAGGACGACGATCCGGCCTCGCGCACCGAGCTTGCAATGCGGCTCAAATCGCGCACGCGCCTGGGCCAGAACCTCGACACCGCGGCCGGCGCCGAGAAATCCGCCCCGCTCGCGGCGGGCGAGAAGGCCTGTTACGAACAGATCCGCCATCTGCCCTTCGGCACCTGGTTCGAATTCGTCACCAACCAGCAGGGCGACGTCGCGCGCCGCCGCCTGTCGTGGTACAGCACCGTCACCGGCCACTGCCTGTTCGTGAACCACCGCGGCCAGCGCGTGGGCGAATACTCGCTCAACTGGCTGGCGCGCGAGATGCACCGCGGCAACCTGCGCGTGGTGCAGGCGGAAAACGAATCCATGATCGACCGCGCCTGGAACGCCATCGTGGGCGCGCTCAAATCGTTCGCCGGCCGCGGCAACGCACCGGGCCAAGGCTGAGAAAGCATGGAACAGGCCAACACCGAATACCGCCGCGCCAAGCGCAAGCGCGCTTCCGAAGCCATCGACGTGGTCGACACCATGACCGAACAGGTGGTCGGCCGCATCGGCAACATCTCCGAGACCGGCATGATGATGCTGGCCACCAGCGCGCTGATGGACGACGCGCTGTTCCAGTTCCGCTTCACGCTGCCCGACGGCACCACGCGCGGACGCAGCATCGAAGTCGGTTCGCACCAGCTGTGGTCGGATGCGGCCAACGTGCCGGGGCAGTTCTGGGCCGGCTTCCGCTTCATCGACATCTCGCCCGACGACGCCGTCGTGCTGCGCGCCTGGATCGAACAACCGGGCGGACAATACGTCTGATGCGCGGCCGGCGCCTCGCCGCCGCGCTCGCGCTGGCTACGCTCGCCGCCTGCTCGCGCACACCCGAGCCGCATCGCGAAACCCTGCTGGTGTTCGGCGGCGAAGCCACGCTGGAAATCCGCGGCGTGCCGGCGGCGCAGGCGGCTGCCGCCACGGCTTCGGTGTCGGAGAAACTACAGCAGTACGGTCGCGACTGGCACGCCTGGGAGCCGGGCGCGCTGGTCGAAGTGAACGCCGCGCTGGCGCGCGGCGAGCGCGCACCGGCGCCGGCCTCGATCCGCGATCTGGTGGCGCGTTCGCAGGAGCTTTCGCTGCGCAGCGACGGCCTGTTCGATCCGGCCGTCGGCGGCCTGATCCGCCTCTGGGGCTTCCACACCAGCGACTTCCCGGTGGCCACACCCGCACCGAGCGAAGCACAGATCGAGGCGTGGCTGGCGACGCGGCCGCGCATTGCGGACCTGCGTGTCGAAGGCGACGCGCTGGTTTCCACCAACCCGGCCGTGCAGCTCGATTTCGGCGCGATCGGCGAAGGCGTGGCGGCCGAGGAAGCCGCGCGCCTGCTCGCCGACCATGGCGTGCGCGACGCACTGCTCTCGCTGGGCGGCGACCTGTTCGCGCTCGGCCAGGCCGACGGCCAACCCTGGCAGGTCGGCATCCGCGATCCCTACGGCGGCGTGTTCGCGCGCGTCGCACTCATCGGCCCGGAAGCGCTGTTCTCCTCGGGCAGCTACAACAAGTTCCGCGAAGCGCCGACCGGCGCGCGCTGGCCGCACGTACTCGACCCGCGCATCGGCCGCCCGGTGCGCGGCACCGCCGCGGTGGCCGTGCTGCACCGCGACCCGGTGCTCGCCGACATCGCCGCCACGGCGCTGATGGTGGGCGGCCCGGCGCGCTTCGCCGACCTCGTGCAGCGCCTGGACCTGCACTGCGCGCTGCTGCTCACCGAAGAGAACGAGATGATAATCACCGCGGCGATGGACGCGCGCGTCACGCTGCTGCGCGAACCGGTGCGGCTGGGCGAATCGATCGGCGAAGCAGGGCCTTGCTCGCGTTGACCCGCGTGTCGCCGGCCGAGGTGGCAAAGCACGGCGGCACGACAGAACCGGCGTATCTGCTGGCCTGCCTCCGCCACTTCGTGCGTGGACGCGCACAGCCGCACCATCGCGGCAAACCGAAGGGGCTCACGCCATGCATCCGATCCCGGGCCTCTCGCTCGCCGCAGTCGTCGCATTGCTGGCTGCCGGCCACGCGGCCGGCGCCGAACCGGACAGTCGCGGCGACATGTTCCGCGGCAGCCAGAGCGTCGACGACAGCAGCGACAAGCGCCCGACCATGAGCCTCGACACACTGCGCCGCTGCGTCGCACTGGAGGACGAAACGCGACAACTGCGCAGAGACTTCGACTCGGCCAAACTTTCGCTCGAACTCGCCGACAACGATTTCCGTTCGATCGACTACATCGTACAGACCCTGAAACAATTCCTCGACCGCGAAGACCCGCGCGAAGTGGACGACTTCAACCGCAAGGTAGCGGAACAGAATCGGGCACTCGATGCCTACAACGCCAGGATCGAACCGTACAACCGGCTGCTCGACGCCGTCGATGCGGCCACCGAGCGTTTCAACCGCGAATGCACCGGGCCCTATCTGCAGCGCGACATGCTCACGGTGCGCGTGGAGCGCGAAGCGGCACTCAAGGCCAGGATGGAGGCCGCAGGCGAGCCCTGAATCACACCGCACGACCCGAGCGCCGCATCGACACCACGCCTTCGCCCACGACGAAGTGCTCCAGCAACTGCACGTCGAACAACGCGAGCGCCTCGCGCAACCGCGCGGTCAGCGCCCTGTCGTCCGCACTCGGCACCGCCACGCCGCTCGGATGATTGTGCGCGAGGATCAGCGCTCGCGCATTGCGCTGCAACGCCAGCTGCACCACGACGCGCGGATCGACCAGCGCACGATCCGCCGCACCCTTCGCCAACACCTCGCACTCGATGATGCGATGCTGCGCGTCGAGCCATACCGCGTGCAGCTCTTCGTGCAACAACCCGGCAAGCCGCAAGCGCAGGAACTGCTCCGCCTGCCGCGGATCTTCGATGCGCCCGCTGCGCCGCAACCGCCCGAGCACGATCGCCTCGGCCCGCGCGATCGCCGCATCCTCGCGACGGCGACGCGAAACCCGTGCGGCAGCAGACGACGGCGAACCGGCCATGTGGACCTCCGGAGGTGGCGGACGGTGCGCGGTTGAGATACCGAGATGCGACCGGCGGGCCTTGCGGCCCCCGCGCACCGCCGCCGTGAACCGGCAGCCACGCGCCCGCGCGATTGCGCCGGGCACGAAAAACGCGCCTGATGGCAATCGGTCGGCGCGTTGGTGCGCGCATCGTCGGGATCTCACACCCGGCCGCGGAATTGGCCGCGGCAAGGTGATGCTACGCCCGGGAACTCCGCGTCAGCAAGCTATCGAAAACGGATGTGGCAAGACCCGATCCGGGTCGGGTCGCGTCGCTTGCTTGTTCGATCAGCGACCCGAACCCCGAACCTACTGCTTCGGCAGGACCGTTTCGAGTGAGGTCAATCCGACGCATTCGTCGCCGATCCGTTCCGTCACGAACTTCACCTGCTGGCCCTTGAGGTAGATGGCCGAGATGAGGTCGGGCAGCGAGCGATTGAAATTGCGCGTCAGGCGGATCCAGTTGTCCGGGTTCTTGCACGACGGCGGCAGAGCACTGAACTGCACGCGCATGGGGCCCTCGTCGGCATTGGAGCGCGTGCCGATCCCGGTGATGTGCACGTGGGAGATGCTTTCGTCGGGGTGGGGTCCGGCGGCCAGGGCGGCAACGACGATCAGGTTGGAAATCATCGGGAATCCTCCGTCGAAGATTTGACGTCAGGCCGCGGAGCGCGCCGCGCCCGTCGGCTCCGGAACATGGATCGAGAAGCCCTGTGCGTAGTCGACGCCGAGGTCGCGCAGCAGTTCGCGCTGGCGCGGGTTGGCGACGAATTCCGCCACGACGGCGGAGCCGGCCTGGTGGCCGATGTCGGTGACGGCGCGCACGATGGAGTAGCTCATCGGGTCGCCTTCGATCTCGCGGATGAAGCTGCCGTCGATCTTGATGTAGTCGACCGGCAGGTTCTTGAGGTAGCCGAAGGACGACATGCCGGCGCCGAAGTCGTCGAGCGCGAAGCGGCAGCCGAGCGCGCGCAGGCGCTGCATGAATTGCACCACGCGCGCCACGCTGCCCACGGCGGCGGTTTCGGTGATCTCGAAGCACAGGCGCTCGGGCGCGACGCGCGAAATTTCCAGCTCGTGCAGCACGAAGGCCGGGAAATCCTCGTCCTCGAGCGTGTTGCCCGAGAGGTTGATGGAGCACAGCGCGACGTCGCGGCCGCGCGGGTGCAGGCGGTCGAAGTTGGCGAGCGCATGCTGCACCACCCAGCGGTCCAGCGCCGGCATCAGGTTGTAGCGTTCGGCCGCCGGGATGAAGGCGCCGGGCGGCACCAGTTCGCCGCGTTCGTCGCGCATGCGCATGAGCAGCTCGAAATGCGCGCCCTCGCCGTCGCGCGCCGGCTGCAGCGGCTGGATTTCCTGGTAGTAGAGCAGCAGGCGCTGTTCCACCAGCGCGCGCTTGATGCGGTTCACCCATTCCATCTCGCCGCGCCGGCGCGTGGTTTCCAGATCGGTTTCCGAATACAGGTGCACGCGGTTGCGGCCGCGTTCCTTGGCGAGGTAGCAGGCGGTGTCGGCGAGCGCGAGCAGTTCGCGCAGGCTGCGCGCGCCGCCCGGCTGCACCATCACCACGCCGATGCTCACGGTGATGGAGTAGGTCTTGCCTTCCCACGAGAAGATGAAATCGTCGACCGCGGTGCGGATGCGCTCGGCGATGCGCAGCGCGTGTTCCTGATCGACGCCGCCCAGCAGCACGCCGAACTCGTCGCCGCCCAGCCGCGCCAGCACGTGGCGCGCCGACATCTCGCCCGCCAGCCGCGAAGCCAGATGCGTGAGCAGCACGTCGCCGGCCACGTGGCCGGAGGTGTCGTTGATCAGTTTGAACTGATCGAGATCGAGGTAGAGCAGCGCGCTCGATTCGCCCGCCGCTTCCAGATGCACGATGGCGGTTTCGAGGCGGCGCTCGAACTCGCGGCGGTTGAACAGATCGGTGAGGGCGTCGCGGCTGGCCTGGTAGCTCAGGCGTTCGGTGAGGGCGCGGAATTCGGAAACGTCGGAGATCACGGCGAGACGGTGCGGCGCACCGCCGAATTCGATCGGCGCCAGCGAGACCTGCGCCCATTTGCCGTCGCGCAGCCGCGTGTTGAAGGAATCGAGCACGAGGTCGGCGTCGCCGGCGGCGATGCGCTGGCCGAGTTGTTCGTCCTCGAACAGCGACGGCAGCGTGACGCTGGCGGTGGAATCGCGCGGCAGCTGCAACAGCTGGCGCCCGTGCTGGTTGACGTAGGCGAGCTGGCCGCTGTCGACGCGCGCCAGCGCCACGGCCACCGGCAGCAATTCGTTGAGGCTGCGGAACCGCTCCTCGCTCTCGCGGAAGCGCGAGGAGAGTTCCTGCGCGATGGCGAGCGCGCGTTCGCGGCGGTTGGCGAGCACCCAGATCAGCATGGCGAGCAGCCCGCTGGCCGCGGCGGCGATCAGGAAGGTGAGCCAGGGCAGCCACTGCGTGCCTGCGCCCCAGGCCGCCGTCGGGCGCAGCTCGACGCGCCACACGCGGCCGCCGTAGCGGATGTCCTCGCGCCATTCGACGGCCGCAGGCCGGGTCCAGCGCGCCGGCTCGCCGTTGAAATAGAGCGGCTTGGGCGCGGCGTCGGTGACGTCGGACACGCGGATCTCCATGTCGCGCCCGACATCGCCCGGCAGCGCCAGATCGATCAGAGCCCCGACGCGGAACGACACGCCCAGCGTACCGACGAAACGCGCACGCCGCGCTTCCAGCGTCGGCGGCACCTCGCCGGCGGAGTACACGGGCAGCCGCAGCGTGATGCCCTCCACCGGCGGCGAAACGAACTGGATCAGCGGGAAGGCCGCCGACATCACCGGCAGGTTGCTGTCGCGCGAGGCTTCCGCGGCGCGCAGGTTGGCCGGCTGCGTGGCCACGTCGAGGCCGAGCAGGCGCTCGTTGCCCGCGAGCGGCGCCACCATCTCGGTGGGATAGTTCACGACGCCCTGCGCATCCGTCACGCGGCGCGCGAAGGCGAAGGCGATCAGGCTGGGGAATTCTTCCTTGGGGTTGAGATTGTCGTAGACGCGCTGGAACTCGACCGCGGTGACCTGCTCGGAGCCCATGAAGAACGACTGCATCGCACGCACGACGACACCGCAGTTGCGTAGCTGCTGGCGCAGGCCGCTGACGGCGCGCTCGGCCACGCGCGAAAGCTGGTCCTGGCGATCGTCCGCCAGCAACCGCGCATGCTCGCGCGCCAGCAGGCCGCCGAGCAGCAGGCAGGCGGCCAGCGCGCCCAGGCTCAGGACCAGCGCGCGGCGGCGGATGCGGCGGGTTTTCGGGTCGGCCATCGCGGCGCGGCATCCTTCGGCGTCCACGCGACTTTAACAAAGCAGGGGTTTCGCGGCAGACTGGCGCGATGACGACCCACGATCTGTACCGCGATCATCTGCGCACCCTGACGGCCCGCCTCGACGCGGCCCTGGCGCGCACCGGCTTCGACCATCTGCTGGTGCCGGCAGGCGTGGAGAAATACCACTTCCTCGACGACCGGCCTTATCCGTTCCAGGTCAACCCGCATTTCAAGGCTTGGCTGCCGCTGCTGCACCATGCCGGCTCGTGGCTGGCCTACACGCCGGGCAAGAAGCCGGTGCTGGCCTACCACCAGCCCGACGATTACTGGCACCTGCCGCCGAGCGCGCCGGAAGGCGAGTGGGTCGAGCACTTCGACGTGCGCATCGTCCGCACGCCGCAGGAAGCGGCGCGGCATCTGCCGCCGGCCGCGCGCAGCGCCATCCTCGGCGAAGCCGACGCCGCGCTGGACGGCTACGTGCCGAACAATCCCGAGTCGCTGCTGGCTGCGCTGCACTGGCACCGCGCCTACAAGACCGCTTACGAACTCGATCGCATGCGCAAGGCCTCGGCGCGCGCGGTGCACGGCCATCGCGCCGCGGAGGCCGCCTTCCGCATCGGCGAATCGGAACTCGACATCCACCGCGCCTATCTCTCTGCCACCGGGCATTCGGATCTGGACCTGCCCTACGGCAACATCGTGGCGCTCAACGAGCACGCGGCGGTGCTGCACTACCAGTATCAGGACGCCACGGCGCCGGACGAGCATCGCTCGTTCCTGATCGATGCCGGCGCCCAATGCGATGGCTACGCCGCCGACATCACGCGCACCTACGGCAACGGCGATGCGCGCTTCGAGG
>CAMLOR010000053.1 GCA_946481615.1 uncultured Aquimonas sp. | reverse complement strand
TGGTGATCCCCGCCGTGCTGCCGCAGATCATCGTGGGCATGCGCATCGGCCTGGGGGTGGCGTGGCTCGTGGTGGTGGCGGCGGAAATGATCGCGCTGCATTCGGGTCTGGGCTATCTCATCATCGACTCGCGCAACGCCGGCAACCGCTACGATCTCGTGATCGCCGGCATGATCATCATCGGCCTGATCGGCCTGCTGCTGGACGGATTGATGCGATTGCTCGAAGGCATGGACAGCGTGCGGTGGCGTTATGCCCGCTAAGATCGTCGTCGAGGGCATCGGCAAGCGCTTCGGCGAACTCGAAGTGCTGCGGGACATCAGCCTGCAGGTGGGCGAGGGCGAAACCGTCGCGATCGTCGGCCCCTCGGGCTGCGGCAAATCCACGCTGATGGGCATCGTCGCGGGCTTCCAGCGCCCCGACCGCGGCAGCGTCGCCATCGACGGCAAGCCGCTCACCAAACCCGGCCCGCGCGGCATTCTCATCTCGCAGCACGGCTCCGTGTTTCCGTGGCTCACGGTGCAGCAGAACCTGATGTTCGGCCTCGAAGGCCGCGCGTTGCACGAAAAGCAGGAACTCGCCGACCACTACGCGGAAATGGTGGGGCTGAAAGGCTTCGAACGCAGCTACCCGCACGAGCTCTCCGGCGGCATGCTCAAGCGCGCGGAGCTCGCGCGCGCGCTCGTCGTCAAGCCCGACATCCTCTACATGGACGAGCCGTTCTCCGCCCTCGACGCGCTGCTGTCGCTGCGCATGCGCAACGAACTTCTGCGCATCCTGGGCGAGGAAAAACACACCGTCGTGCTCATCACCCACGACGTGGAAGAAGCCATCCACCTCGCCGACCGCGTCGTCGTGCTCTCGCCGCGCCCGACGCGCGTGCAGGCCGTCTTCGACGTCGCCATCCCGCATCCGCGCCATCTCGCCGGGACGGAAGTTCAGTCGCTGCGCGCAAAGATCCTGCGCGAGTTGGGCGTGGAGCGCGAAGTCATCTGACCGTCTCCCGCGCTTGCACGGGAAGGTCGCGTTGCGGCCTTCCCGAAGCAGCTAGCGCTTCTTCTCCTGCGCAGGCACGAATCCGATCGGGCGGCGGGAAGGCTCGGGCGCCGCAATCAGCGCTCGCAATGCCTCCCGCACCGCCTTCAACTGCAAGCGCGTTTCCTGGCTCAATCCTTCGTGCTGGCGTGCCAGCGCCTCGGTCTTGCGCTCCAGATCGCCGAGGCGATCCGCGAGGTCCGCGTGGGTTTCCGCCAGTTCGCGGATCCGCACGAAGGTCCGCATGATCTCGATGTTGACGGCGATGGCGCGCGGGCTGCCCAGGACCGACGACAGCATGGCCACGCCTTGTTCGGTGAACGCATAAGGCAGGGTACGACGCCCGCCATGCCCCGATCTTGAGATCACAAATTGTGATGTCAAGTTGGCAGCCTCGGCGACCGAAAGCTGGAACACGAAGTCCCCGGGAAATCGGGCCGCATTCCGCTTCACGCTCTGGACCAGCGCACGGGTTTCGACACCGTAGAGCCTGGCCAGATCCGCGTCCAGCATCACCCGCCGTCCGCGGAGCTCGAGGATCCGGCTCTGTATGGCCGGCTGCAGTGGCGGCGTCGAAGTCATGCGTCAGCTTGCCTCGGCAGGACGAGGCCGACGCTAGGGCTTGCGGTCGTGCCGGCCCGGAATTCTTCGCGCCGTCGGCTCGGGATAATTCCCGCACGACAGGCCGAAGCGCCGGCACGGATGTCTCCGACAGGGACGCGACGCACGCAGACGTGTCGCCCATGGATCGTATAGTTGCGAGCAGTCCCTTGGGAGCCGCGCGATGATCCGATTTGCCCGTGCCTTCTTCCTGATGCTCGCACTGCTGATGCTGGCCGCGGCCTGGCCCGCGTACGCGAAGAAGCGCGATGCCGCCGACGACCCACTTGCTGGTACGCGCAAGGAGGCGGGCTTCGTCGACGTCTACCGCGACCTCGACAAGGGCCGCGTGCTCATCGGCATCCACGAACTGGACGAGCCTTTCCTGCTGGTCAGCGCGTTGCCCGGCGGCCTGGGCTCGAACGACATCGGCCTGGATCGCAGCCAGGTCGGCGAACCGCGCCTCGTCGAGTTCCGCCGCGCCGGCGCGAAGGTCTTGCTGGTGCAGAAGAACACCCGCTTCACGGCCGAAAGCGACGATGCGCTGGAGCGCCGCGCTGCCACGGACGCTTTTGCCGAGTCCGTGCTGTGGAGCGGCACGCTGCTCGAGGCGGGCGACCGCAGGAACGGGCCGTGGATCGTCGATCTTTCCTCGTTGCTGCTGGCCGATCGCCACGGCGTCATCGCCACGCTGCGCAACACGCAGCAGGGCGAGCACAAGCTCGATGCCGAGCGCAGCGCCGTGCTGGCCGACAGCGCGCGCAGCTTTCCCGACAACAGCGAATTCGAATCGCTGCTCACCTTCACGGGCCCGGGCACCGGCAACTTCGTGAAGGACGTGGCGATGGACCCCGAGGTGTTCACGCTGCGCCAGCGCGTCAGCTTCGTGCGGTTGCCTGGGCCGGGTTTTGTGCCACGCGCCTATCATCCGGCCTCGGGCGCGTGGAGCGTCGATACCGTCGATTTCGCGCAGCCGCTCGAAGCTTCGCTGCTGCGCCAGTGGCAGGCACGCTTCCGTCTGGAAAAGACCGATCCTGCCGCCGCGCGCAGCAAGGTGACGAAACCCATCGTCTTCTACCTCGACCCCGGGACGCCCGAGCCGATGCGCAGCGCGCTGCTCGAAGGCGGCCGCTGGTGGAACGACGCTTTCGAGGCGGCCGGCTTCATCGACGCCTTCCGCGTCGAGTTGCTGCCGGCCGATGCCGATCCGCTCGACATCCGCTACAGCACCATCAGCTGGACGCATCGCGCCACGCGCGGCTGGAGCTACGGCTACGGCGTGGTGGACCCGCGCACCGGCGAGATCATCAAGGGCCACGTGATGCTCGGCTCGCAGCGCGTGCGGCAGGATCTGCTCATCGCCGAAGCGCTGCTGGCGCCGTACGGCAAGCCCGACGAGGCGGTGCGCCGCGAACAGGCCCGCGCGATGGCGCTGGCGCGCCTGCGGCAACTCGCCGCGCACGAGATCGGTCACGCACTGGGCTTCCTGCACAACTTCACCGCCAGCCGCCACGGTGCGGAAGGCTCCGTGATGGATTACCCGCACCCCATCCTCGCGCTGGACGGCGCCGACGGCGTTTCGCTGGCGCAGCCTTACGGCACCGGCATCGGCGAATGGGACAAGTACCTCGTCGCGCACGGCTACGGCATCTTCGCCGACGAGACAACGGCGCTGGCAAAACTGCGCCACGACATCTACGCGAAGGGCTACGGCTACATCGAAGACGCCCAGGGCCGCGCGCCCGGCGACGCCCATCCCGACGGCGTGCTCTGGGACTATGGCCCCGATGCCATCGAAACCTTCGGCGCCATCATGGAAGCGCGCCGCCGCGCACTCGCCCACTTCGGCGCAGCGGTGTTGCCGCCGGACCGCCAGGCTGGCGAGATCGAGGCGCGCCTCGTGCCGGTCTACCTGCTGCACCGCTACCAGAGCGAAGCCGTGGCGCGAATGATCGGCGGCGAAACCTACAAGCCCGGACTGGCAGGCGAGGGTGCCTTCGGCGCCACGCCCGTACCTGCCGCGCAGCAAGCCGCGGCGCTCGATGCATTGATCGATGCGTTGCAGACCGGGAAGCTTGCGCTACCCGCGTCGGTGCAAGCCTTGATGACGCCGCCGAATGCCGGCGCCAAGCGTACCCGCGAATACTTCGCCACCCGCAACGGCCCGGTCTTCGATCCCGGCGCGGCCGTCGAAGCCGCTACGGCGCTGCAGGCGCAGCTGATCTTCGATCCGGCGCGGCTCAACCGCCTGGAATGGCAGCGCGCGCGCGACGACGCCTTCGCCACGCCGGCCTCCGTGATCCGCAAGGTGCTGCTGCGGACGTGGCAGCAGGCGCTGCCGGTCGATGCGCCGCACTACGAGGTGGCGTGGGCGCGCAACTGGGTGCTGCTCGACGCGCTGATGAATCTCGCCGCCAACGAGACGTTGCAGCCGGCGGTGGCGGCACAGGTCCGCGGTCAACTCGTGCAGCTTGCCGACTTCGCGGCTGCCCGTCCGCACGACCCGCAGTACGCCGAAGCGTCACGCCGCATCGCCCGCTGGCTCGAAGACCCGGCCAGCGTCAAGATCCGCGCCTTGCCGCCGATTCCGCCCGGCGCGCCGATCTGACAGGAGAAGCCGAAGCGACGCCCGCCGTCGTCTCTGCGAATTGTCAGTCTCGCGACGCCCCGAGCGTCGCGGCGCGCAGATCGCGCAGTGGCGAATCGATTTGCTATCGTCGGCACCCTCCCGGGGGAGAACCCACCATGCGCCGCGTGTTGAAGTGGAGCGTCCGGCTCCTGCTGTTGCTCGTACTGGCCGTCGGCCTGCTGATCGTGCACACGATCTGGTTCAAGCCGATGAAGATCGACTGGTTCTTCGAGCGCGTGTTCGCCGAGTACGCGGTGAAGAATCCGGAGATGCTTTCGAGCATGCGGATGCTGCCGCCGTGGCTGGACTGGTTCAGCGACGATCTGGCGGATGCCTCGCTGAAGGCCGAGGACGAGATGAGCGCGAAGCTGCGCAACGATCTGGCCACCTTGAGGGCCTACGATCGGGCGTCGCTGACGCCCTCGCAGCAGACGTCCTACGACATGCTCGAGTACTTCCTCGCCACCCAGGTCGAGGGCGACCGGTTCCGCCATCACAACCATCCGCTCAACCAGCTCTTCGGGTTGCAGAACGAGCTGCCGACGTTCATGGCCACGCAGCATCCGGTCGCCAGCGAAACGGAAGCCGAGGATTACATCGCGCGACTCGAGAAGTTTCCGCTCAAGTTCGCGCAGACCATGGAAGGACTGAAGGCGCGCGAGGCCGCGGGCATCGTGCCGCCGCAGTTCGTGGTCGCCAAGGTGCTCGACGAGATGCGCCGGTTCGTCGGCGTGCCGGCGAAGCAGAACGTGCTCTACGCCACGTTCGCCGAGAAGCTCGGCAAGGTGCCGGCCGAGGCGATGGACGAAGCCACGCGAACGCGCCTGCTGGGGCAGGTCGAACGTGCGATCGATGCGTCGGTGTATCCGGCGTACCAGGGCTTCATCGCGTATTACGAAGCGCTGCAGGCGAAGGCCATCGGCAACGACGGCGTGTGGGCCTTGCCGGACGGCGAGGCGATGTACGCCTGGGCGGTGCGCCAACACACCACCACCGATATGACGGCCGAACAGGTGCATGCACTCGGTCTTTCCGAAGTGGCGCGCATCGAAGGCGAGATGGATGCGATCCTGCAGGCGCAGGGGCTCGCCGAAGGCAGCATCGGCACGCGCGTGCAGCAGATCGCGAAGCGGCCGGACCAGCTGTATCCCGACACCGAGGAAGGCCGCGCGCAGATCATCGCGGAGTTCCAGCGCATCATCGACGAGGTCGACGCCGGGCTCGGCGAGGCCTTCGCGCTGCGGCCCGCAGCGAAGGTGAAGGTCGAGCGCGTGCCCGCCTTCCGCGAGAAGACCGCGCCGGGCGCCTACTACAACACGCCGGCCTTCGATGGTTCGCGCCCCGGCATCTTCTACATCAACCTGCGCGAAGCCGGCGAGCTGGCGCGGTTCTCGATGCGCACGCTGGCCTATCACGAAGCCATTCCCGGCCATCATTTCCAGTCGACCATCCAGCAGGAAATGACCGGCGTGCCGACGTTCCGCAAGGTGCTGCCGTTCACCGCCTTCTCGGAAGGCTGGGCGCTCTACACCGAACGCCTGGCCTGGGAACTCGGGTTCCAGAAAGACCCGCTCGACAATCTCGGCCGGCTGCAGGCGGAGATGTTCCGCGCGGTGCGCCTCGTGGTGGACACGGGCATGCATGCCAAGCGCTGGACGCGCGAGCAGGCCATCGCCTACATGCAGGAAAAGACCGGCATGGACGAGACCGAAGTGGTGGCCGAGATCGAACGCTATCTCGTCAATCCGGGCCAGGCCCTGGCCTACAAGGTCGGGATGAACAAGATCCTCGAACTGCGCGAACGCGCGAAGCGCGAGCTGGGCGAGGGCTTCGTCCTGTCGCGCTTCCACGATTTCGTGCTGGCGGGCGGCGACATGCCGCTGATGTTGCTCGAGCAGCGCGTGGACGGCTGGATCGCGGCGCAGAAAGCCGGAGGATGAGGGCCCGCGGGCGCGAAAACCGGCCCCGTGCGACAATCCGCCCCCCTTTCAACCCCCGAGGACTCTCCCGATGAAGCTTTCCCGTCTCCGCCGCCGTCGCAACCGCCTGCGCAGCAACTTCCGCTCGCGCGGCAAGCTCTGACGTCAGCCCGCCGGCGCGCAAGGCGCCGGCGGTCGTCCGTGACGCCGGCGCGCTGCGCCCGCCTGCGTCAGGACGCGGCGCCCTGCTGGCGCGCCGCATGGGCGAACAACAGCCCCGAGGCGATCCACACGCCCGCGAAGAAAACGCACAGGACGACGGCCTCGACGTGGCCGCCGATCGCCGCGTAGATGCCGATCGATCCCTGCACGGCCGCCGTGGCGTACATCGCGATGGCCATGCTGCGCGGCTGCAGGCGCGCCACGGCGGCGCCGACGATGGCGGTGAGCAGCACGCCGCCGAACAGCAGGTTGGCAGGATCGTTCTCGCTGCCGATGATGCCCACCGCCAGGTTGATCCACACCAGCACGAAGCCGGCGCCGATCGCGCCCAGCGCGGCCAGGAGGTAGGCATTGCTGCGCGCCACGCGCGCGGCGATCTCGAAGGCCGCGCAGGCCGCCAGCAGCATCACGGCTATCACGGTGAAATCCGCGGCGTCCCAGTCCACCTCGCGCGTGAACTGCATCGCGACCGCAGGCAGGAGCAGAAGGAAGGCGGCGGCGCCCCAGACCGCGATCCGCCAATGCCGGATGCCGCGAGGCATGCGGGTTTCCATGGTTCCGGCCATCGTCTTGCCTCCGCTGTGAGGGTGAGCCAGCCTCTCCCGGGCAGGTGCAAAAACCGTGGCACCGCGGGGCCGCGCTGCGGGCAGCTCGTGGCGTGCAGCTTACCTTCGCGCGGGAGCAGCGCGCGTGCGCGCCCACGGTCGAGACCGCTGGCGCGCACGCTGCGAGGGATGCCGATGCCTCACTCGAAACCGTCGGCGAAGATCCCGGCGATCGGTGCCGAATCGTCGCGGATGATGGCCTCGCCCACCGTTTCGGAGGCGATGAAGGTGCCGCTGTTGCCGTGCACATCGAGGCGGAAGGTCTCGTCGGTTTCGTCGACGTCGTCCGCGTAGATGGGCACCGAAACCTTCAACGTGGTCGTGGTGGCGCTGGCGGGGAAGGTGAGCGTCCCCGACTTGGCCTGGAAATCGGCACCCGCCGTAGCGGTTTCGGCCATGGTTTCGTAGTCGACGACGACCGCGTGGTCGGTGCTGGTGAGCGTCACGTCGAAGGTGGCCACCGCCTGTCCGCTGGCCGGCTCGTCGAGGCTGACGTTGTTCACAAGGAGGAAGGGATAGGACTGTTCGTGGTCGAAGAGGATGTAGGTGGCCTCGGCCGTGCCGACGGTGGCGCCGCCGGTGGGATTGGCGAGCGTCACCTTGAATTCCTGGTCGCCTTCGACGTCGTTGTCGAGCTTCAGCGGCACGGTCACCGTGCGCAGCCATTCGCCCGGGCCGAAGGTGAGCACCTGCGCGGTGTGGGTGTAGTCGGCCGGCGCGGTGGCGCTGTCGGGCACGGTGGCGAAGCTCACCGATACCGTGCCTTCGAGGCCTTCGGAACGCACCACCGAGATCTCGACCTTCTGATGGTCTTCGTACGAAAGGCCCGGGTTGCGCCAGAAGGTGAACTTGCCGTTGCCCGGCACGCCCATCGCGATGCACGGCGAAAATTCCGACGTGTTGCCGTCGGGCGCCGTCGCCGTGGCGGTGACGAAACCGCTGGAAAGATTGCTGGCCAGCGAGGTGACGATGGCGCCGGTGCCGTCGGCCTGCGTCGCGACCTCGGCGAAGCCCAGGAAGGTGCGGCCTTCGCCCAGGCCGCTCTCGTGGCAGGCGGCGTTGTGGAAGAATTCGACGCGATAGCTGAGCCCGGGCGCGGAACGCAATTCGCCGACGATGGCGATCTGGTTGTTGGATGCGATCGCCGAGCGCACCACGGGACGGTTCTGGTTTTCGTTCGGACCCTGGTCGGTGTCGAGCGGATCGTTCGGGCTCGGTCCGACGGGTTCGTTGTCGATGCCGCTCAATTCGTTCGAATGGATGCTGTTGCCGAGGAACGAATTGCGCTTGCCCACGCGCGTGAAGATGCCGGCGGCGTAGTTGCCGGCGATCACGTTGCCCGCACCCGGCTGCGTGCCGCCGACGAGCGTGTCGAAGCCCTCGTAAATCTGCATCGAGGAATAGCCGTTGCCGGGCACGAAGGTGCCGAGGCGATTGCTGCCGAGGAAATTGCCCTGGATGACGTTGTGCATGCCGCCGGCGCTCACGCTCACGCCGCCGTCGTTGCCGGCCACGACATTGCCTTCGCCGGCGCCGGTGCCGCCGAACAGGTTGTCGCTGCTGGAAAGATCGATGCCTTCGCCGTTGCCCAGCGCCGCGGTTTCGTCCGCGTTGAGGCCGATGGTGTTGCCCTGCACGATGTTGCCACCGTTCTCCAGCGACAGGCTGCGCGCATTGCCCGACACCAGATTGCCGGCGTTGGGCAGGCCGATCTGCACGCCGCTGCCCGCCAGCACGCGGATGCCGTAGCCGCCGTTCGGCAACGCGGCCATGCCGGCAAGATCGGTGCCGATGCGGTTGTTGGTGATCTCGACGCCGTCGACGGAGTGCACCGAAATGCCGTTGCCGCCGTTGCCGGAGATCAGGTTCATGAGCGGCCCGATGTGGATGTCGGTGCCGCCCACCGAGATGCCTTCCTCCACGTTCGGGATGGCGGCGGTGCCGGCGAGATTGGTGCCGATGCGATTGTTGAAGATGAAGACGTGCCCGGCGGAGGCGCCCACGCCGATGCCGTCGCGCCCGTTGCCGGAAATCACGTTCAACGCACCCTGCGACCCGCCCACGTCGACGTCGGTGCCGTGCACCTGCACGCCGTACTGGCCGTTGGACAGCGCGGCGGTGCCGGCCTCGTTGGTGCCGATGCGGTTGCCGCGCACCCGCACCAGCGAAGCGGTGCCGCCCACGTAGACGCCGGTGTCGACGTTGCCGGAAATCACGTTGCCGGTGCCCGGCACCGAACCGCCGATCTCCACGCTGGTGCCGTAGGCCACGATGCCCTGATCGTTGGGAAGCACGGCGTTGCCGGCCGCGTTGATGCCCACGCGGTTGCCCAGCACGCGCACCAGCGAGGCGCTCGCTGCCACGGAGATGCCGGTTTCCAGGTTGCCCGCGACGTGATTGCCCACGCCGTTGCCGCCGATGTCGATGTCCGAGCCGTGGACATCCATGCCATAGCCGTTGGGCAGCGCCGCGTTGCCCGCCGCGTCGGTGCCGACGCGATTGCCGCGGATGCGCACGAGGGAGGCATTGCCGCCCACGTAGATGCCGGTGCCGGTGTTGCCCGAGATCAGGTTGCCGGTGCCCGCGACGGAGCCGCCGATATTGTGGTCGCTGCCGCCCGACACGCCGATGCCGACGCCGTTCGGCACCGCGGCCGTGCCGGCGGCGTTGGTGCCGATGTAGTTGTTGTAGACGGTCGCGAGCGTGCCGGCCTCGATCCCGATGCCGTAGCCGTTGCCGGAGATCACGTTGCGCTGCGTGGCGAGCGTGCCGCCGATGATCACGTCGTCGGCGAAGCTGCGGATGCCGGTGTTCTCGTTCGGTATCGCCGCCGTGCCGGCGGGATTGAGGCCGAAGTACGAGTTGACGATCGTCGTGCCGCTGAAGCCCGGGTCCAGATAGATGCCGGTGCCGTTGCCGGAGAACACGCAGCGCGAGGTGGCGAGCGTGCCGCCGATGGCGGCGGCGTCGGCGAGCAGGCGGATGCCGGCGTTGTTGCCGAGCGCCACGGTGCCGTCGGTGCCGAACCAGCTGCCATAGATGTCCGCGTTGTCGCCGTAGATCAGGACGCCCGTGCCGAAGCGCGTGAACTTCAGCCCGCGGATGGTGCTGCTGGGAGCGCTCAGCGTCAGGCCGCTCGCGTTGTCCGGCAGGTTGACGCCGTCCAGGCGGATCAGCGGCACGGTGGTGAAGCCCGGCTGGCTGAAGCCGTTGATGTACACCGCCGCGGTGGCGCTCGCGGCCGGCAGCGACGTCAGCGGGCTGATGACTTTCTCCCCCGCGCCGGGGATGTTGAAGTTGATGAAGTCGAGTCCTGCGTTGCCGTTGGCGCTCAGCAGCGCGGCGCGCAGCGAACCGGCGCCGGCGTCGTTGGTGTTGGTGACGGTGTAGGTGGCGGCGTTTGCGCAGAACGGCAGCGCGCAGGCGAACAGCGCGGCCGATGCGCGCAGGAAACGGTGGTGCATGGCGATCCCCGATCGATTCGGCCCAGGGCCGGACGATGGCGAGGAACGAGAAACGGCGGGGACCGGGACATCCCGCGCCGTCGAAGGGCGCGACGTTCGTCGATCGGCGCAAGGAAGCGGGGCTTCGCGCGCCGCCGCCGGTCTGCGGCGGCGCGCCTCATCCGATCGCCGACTCGCGCGCGGTGCCGCGCGCGAGCGATCGACTCACGCCGCCTGCTGGCCGCAGGTGAGATCGAATCGATCCAGCGCCATCACCTTGGTCCAGGCCTTGACGAAGTCGGCGAGGAAAAAGCCTTCGCCGTCGCCGGCTGCATAGACTTCGGCCAGCGCGCGCAGTTGCGCGTTGGAGCCGAAGACGAGGTCGGCGAGGGTCGCGGTCCAGCGCAGCTCGCCGCTCTTGCGGTCGCGACCCTCGAAGACGGCTGGATCCGCCCCGGACGGCTGCCACGCGGTGCGCATGTCGAGCAGGTTGCGGAAAAAGTCGGGCGTGAGTGCGCCGCGGCGGTCGGTGAAGACGCCGTGGTTGGTATTGCCGTAGTTCGCGCCGATCGCGCGCAGGCCGCCGACCAGCACCGTCATTTCCGGCGCCGTCAGCGTGAGCAGGCTGGCGCGATCGATCAGCGCGGTCGCGGCGAAGGCTTCGGCGCCGCGGCGCACGTAGTTGCGGAAGCCGTCGGCCGCCGGTTCCAGCACCAGGAAGGAATCGGCGTCGGTCTGTGCGGGCCAGGCGTCGGTGCGGCCGGGCGTGAACGGCACGACGAGATCGTGGCCGGCCTTGCGTGCTGCTTCCTCGATGCCGGCATTGCCGCCCATCACGATCAGATCGGCGAGCGAGATCCGTTTGCCACCGGCCGCGGAACGATTGAACTGCCCGCGCAGCGATTCCAGCGTCTCCAGCACCGTGGCCAGTTCCGCCGGTTCGTTCACCGCGAAATCCTTCTGCGGCGCCAGACGGATGCGCGCGCCGTTGGCGCCGCCGCGCAGATCGCTGCCGCGGAAGGTCGAGGCCGAAGCCCACGCCGTCTTGACCAGTTGTTGCACCGAGAGACCGGAGCCGAGCAACGCCTTCTTGAGTGCGGCGACGTCGGCATCGTTCACCAGCGCGTGATCCACGGCGGGGACCGGGTCCTGCCAGATCAGATCCTCCTTCGGCACCTGCGGCCCGAGATAGCGGATCTTCGGCCCCATGTCGCGATGCGTGAGCTTGAACCAGGCGCGCGCGAAGGCGTCGGCGAATTCCGCCGGATTGGCCGCGAAGCGGCGCGCGATCTTTTCGTAAGCCGGATCGAAGCGCAGCGCGAGGTCGGCCGTCGTCATCATCGGCTGGTTCATCTTGCCGGCGATGTGCGCGTCGGGCACGTTGCGGCCCGCGTCGCCCTTCGGCTTCCACTGATGCGCGCCGGCGGGGCTGCGCGTGAGTTCCCATTCGTGGCCGAACAGCGTCTCGAAGTAGCTCATGTCCCACTGCGTCGGCGTCGGCGTCCAGGCGCCTTCGATGCCGCTGGTGATGGCATGTGCGCCGATGCCGCTTTCGAAACTGCTGCGCCACCCGAGGCCGAGTTCCTCGATGTTCGCGCCCTCCGGCTCGCGGCCGACGTGCTGCGCGGGGCCTGCGCCATGGCATTTGCCGAAGGTGTGCCCGCCGGCCACCAGCGCGACGGTCTCCTCGTCGTTCATCGCCATGCGGCCGAAGGTGTCGCGGATGTCGCGCGCCGAAGCCACCGGATCGGGATGGCCGTTCGGGCCTTCGGGGTTCACGTAGATCAGGCCCATCTGCACGGCGGCGAGCGGGTTCGCCAGTTCGCGCTCGCCGCTGTAGCGTTCGTCGCCGAGCCAGGTCGATTCGGGGCCCCAATCGATCGGCTGCGGTTCCCAGATGTCCTCGCGGCCGCCGCCGAAGCCGAAGGTCTTGAAGCCCATCGATTCGAGCGCGACGTTGCCGGCCAGGATCATGAGATCGGCCCACGACAGACGCCGGCCGTACTTCTGCTTGATCGGCCACAGCAGGCGGCGCGCCTTGTCGAGATTGCCGTTGTCCGGCCAGCTGTTGAGCGGCGCGAAGCGTTGCTCGCCGGAGCGTGCGCCGCCGCGTCCGTCGAAAATGCGATAAGTGCCGGCGGAGTGCCAGGCCATGCGGATGAAGAAGGGGCCGTAATGGCCCCAGTCGGCCGGCCACCAATCCTGCGAATCGGTCATCAGCGCGTGCAGATCGCCGACCACCGCCGCGAAATCGAGCTTCGCGAATTCGGCCCGGTAATCGAAATCCTCGATCATCGGATTCGACAGTTCCGCATGCGGATACAGCACGGCCAGGTTCAACTGGTCGGGCCACCAGTGCGCGTTGTTGCGGGTGTGTTTCGCGTGCCCGAACGGGCATTTGGTTTCGATGTTCACGGCGCTCTCCTCCGGGGGTGGCGCTAACTTACGCCCCGGGCCGCCATTGCGAAAATCGAAGGTTCGGATGGTTTCGATAGGTCCGATGCATGCCAGGCCTGGCCGGCTCAGGCCGCGGCCACCTCGCGCTCCAGGCCCGCCAGCCATTCGTCGTCGGAGCCTTCGTTCACGCCCTCGAAGAGGAAGGTGCTGAGATAGCGTTCGCCGGTGTCGGGCAGCATCGCGAGCAGCACGCTGCCTGGTGCGGCGCTTTCCGCCACGCGCAGCGCCGCGGCGATAGTGGCGCCGGCGGAGAGGCCGACGAACACGCCTTCCTGCGCGGCGAGGCGGCGCGCGGTGTCGCGGGCGAGCACTTCGTCGATTGGCAGGATCTCGTCGGCCACCTCGCGGTTGAGCACGACAGGCACGAAGTCGGGCGTCCAGCCCTGGATCCGGTGCGGCTTCCACTCGCTGCCGCCGAGCAGCGCGGCACCGGCCGGTTCGGCAGCGACGATCTTCGTCTCCGGCCGCGCCACGCGCAGCACTTCGCCCACGCCCGTGAGCGTGCCGCCGGTGCCCCAGCCTGTAACGAAAAAATCGAGGCGCCGGCCGGCGAAATCGCGCAGGATTTCGGGTGCGGTGGTGTTGCGGTGATACACCGGATTGGCCGGATTCTCGAACTGACGCGCGAGGAACCAGCCGTGCCTGTCGGCCAGTTCCTTCGCCTTGCGCACCATGCCGCTGCCGCGTTCGGCCGCGGGCGTGAGGATCACTTTCGCACCGAAGGCGCGCATCAGTTTGCGACGTTCGATCGAGAACGTCTCCGTCATCACCGCCACGAACGGATAACCGCGCGCCGCCGCCACCATGGCGAGCGCGATGCCGGTGTTGCCGGAGGTGGCCTCGACGATGGTCTGGCCGGGCTCGAGCGCGCCGCTACGCTCGGCGTCGAGCACGATGGCGAGCGCGAGACGATCCTTCACCGACCCGCCGGGATTGAAGGCTTCGACCTTCGCATACAGCGTCACGTGCTTCGGCGCGATGCGATGCAGCTTCACGATGGGCGTGGAGCCGATGGTGTCGAGGATGCTTTCGTGGATGCTCATCTCAGGCGGCCTGTTCGAGGGCGGGTAGCGGGACGGCGGATTCGGCAGGCTCGCCGTGCGCGGACGCGGTGGGATCGCTCGCTGGCGGCGCCCCGAACCAGTGCAGCGTGTTCGCGAAGGCCGCCACTTCGCCCACGAACAGCATCGCGGGCGATTGCACCGCGTGGCGCGCGGCGAGTTCGGGCAGATCGCGCAGCGCGCCGGTGATCACGCGCTGGTCGCGGCGCGTGCCGTTCTCGACCAGCGCGAACGGCGTGCCGCCATCGCGCCCGTGCGAAACGAGCCCGTCGCGCACCGCGGCCAAGCCCGCCACGCCCATGTAGAAGGCGAGCGTCTGGCGTTCCTGCGCCAGCGCCGGCCAATCGGGGGAAGGGGAGTCGTCGCGGCCGTGCGCGGTGACGAAGCGCACCGACTGCGCATGCTCGCGATGCGTGAGCGGAATGCCCGCGTACGCCGCGCAGGCGACGGCGGCGGTGATGCCGGGCACGACTTCGTAATCGACGCCGTGCGCGCGCAGCACTTCGAGTTCCTCGCCACCGCGGCCGAACACGAAGGGATCGCCGCCCTTCAGGCGCACGACGAACCGGCCCTGCCGCGCGTGGGCGAGCATCAGTTCGTGGATGCGTTCCTGCGTGACGTGATGGTTGCCCGCCTGCTTGCCGACTTCGATGCGTTCGGCATCCTTGCGCGCGAGCGCCAGCACGTCGGGCGACACCAGGCGGTCGTGCAGGATGACGTCGGCTTCGTTGAGCAGGCGCAGCGCACGCAACGTGAGCAGGCCGGGGTCGCCGGGACCGGCGCCGACGAGCGCGACGCGCCCGCGCAGCTGTGCCGGTCGCACCGAAAGTTCTTCGTCGAGCGCGGCCTGCGCTTCGCCCGTTCGCCCGCCGCGCAGCAGCGCGGGAATGCGGCCTTCGAGCACGCGCACGAAGAAGCGGCGGCGGGCGGAAAGATCGGGCAGCTTGCGCCGGATCGCCGCGCGCGCCTGCGCCAGCAAACGCGCGAGGTCGCCCAGCGATTCGTCGAGCTGCGTTTCGAGGCGCTCGCGCAATGCGCGTGCCAGCATCGGCGCTGCGCCCGCGCTGGAGATCGCGATCCGCAGCGGTCCGCGCTCGACGACGGCCGGCACCTGGAAGCTCGACAGATCCAGATCGTCCACCACGTTGACCAGTACGCGGCGGTGCGCGCAGGCCTCGGCGACGCGCGCGTTCACCGCGCGATCGTCGGTGGCGGCCACCACCAGCCAGGCCGTGTCCAGCCAGCCTTCCTCGAACTCGCCGAACACCAGCCGCACGCGCAACGCTTCGATGCCGGGCTCGAAGGCCGGTGCGCCGACCGTCACCAGCGCGCCGGCGTCGAGCAGCGCGCGCGTCTTGCGCAGCGCCACCGCGCCGCCGCCCACGACCAGCACGCGCTTGCCGGCCAGATCAGCGAACAGGGGATAGAGTCGGGGGGCAGGGTGGCTCATGGGCCACGATGCTCGGCCGCAGCGAAGCCGCCCGGAAATGACGGCGCCGCGTTTTCTCATGCCGCGCGGTTATCAGCCGCCGGTGGACGCTCCGGGCCGCTTGCCATAGCGTAGCGGCATGACGCTCACGCAACTCCGTTATCTCGTCGCCATCACCGACGCCGGCCTCAATATCACGCTGGCGGCCGAGCGCGTGCACGCCACGCAGCCCGGCCTTTCCAAGCAGCTCAAGCAGCTCGAGGACGAACTGGGCTTCCTGCTGTTCGCGCGCAAGGGGCGGTCGCTGGAGGCCATCACGCCGGGTGGCGCGCAGATCCTCGAACACGCGCGCCGCATCCTGGCGGAGGCCGGCAACATCCGCGCCTACGCGGCGAACCAGCGCGGCGACGGGCAAGGACGGCTGGAACTCGTCACCACGCACACGCAGGCGCGCTACGTGCTGCCGCAGGCGATCGCGGCGCTGCGCCGCACCTATCCCGACGTGAGTTTCCACCTCTCGCCGGAAGGCGAGGGCGATGTGCTCGATCGCCTCGTGCGCGGCGAAGCCGACTTCGCACTGGTCAGCACCAGCGGCGCCGCGCCGCAGGCGGGCCTCGCCGTGCCGCTGTACCGCTGGCGGCGCGTCGTGCTGGTCCCCGCGCAGCATGCCCTGGGCGAAGAACCGCCCACGCTCGAAGCCTTGTCGAAACATCCGCTGGTGAGCTACGAATCCTCGTCGCGTCCGGATTCTTCGCTGCGCCGCGCCTTCGCCGGCGCCGGCCTCGAACCGAACTTCGTGCTCACCGCACGCGAGGCGGACCTGATCAAGACCTACGTGCGTGCCGGTTTGGGCGTCGGTCTGCTGGCCGAAATGGCACTGGGCCAGAACGACACCGATCTGCGCGTGCTGCCCGCACCGAGCGCGGTGCCCGAGTGCATCGCCTGGGCCGTGCTTCCCCGCGAACGCGTGCTGCGCGACTACGCGCTCGACCTCGTCGTGGCACTCGCCCCGCAACTCGACCGCCGGGACCTGCGGCGCGCGCTCGAAGGCAACATCGAACCGCGTTGGCCTGAGCCGCCGCGGTGGAATGCCGCTATCTAGGCGCGGGACCTACCGCCTTCAGCGGATATTTCTCCGGGTGGTGCAGCGAATCGACCCGACCGCCTTCGGCTTGGAGTGGTCGATGCACGAATCCGCGCTTAGAACATCAACTTCACCGACGCAATCGCCACCACCAGATACAGCAGCGACAGCGGCAATCCCACCTTCAGCAGATCCTTGGCGCGATAACCCGCCGGCCCCATCACCATCGACAAGGTGGGATTGCTCGCGCTGATCAGATTGTTCGAAGCGCACAGCGCCACCAGCACCGCGAAGGGCAGGGGATCGGCGCCGGCCGACACCGCAACGTTGATCGCCATCGGCACCATGATGACGGTAGCGCCCACGTTGCTCACCACCAGCGCGAACAGCATGGTGAGGATGCCGATGGTGGCCTGCATCGCCCACACCGGGATGGTGCCGATGCGATCCACCACATTCTGCGCCACCCATGCGGCGGTGCCGGAAGTGTCGACGGCCCAGCCCAGCGGGATCAGGCTGGCCATGATGAAGACCGTCTTCCAGTTGATGGCGGCGTAGGCCTCGTCCATGTTGAGCACGCCGGTGAGCAACATGCCGATCACGCCGGCCATCAGCGCCACCGGCACCGCGATCTGGTTCGACAGCGCCAGCGCCAGCGCGATGCCGAACACCGCCAGCGCCATCCATAGTTTGTGCGGACGCTGCTCGTCCTTCGGATAATCCGTCACCACGACGAAGTCGCGCGTCTCCGCCGCCATCGCCAGATCGCGCCAGATGCTGTGGAAGACCAGCATGTCGCCGGCGCGGATCGCCATGCTGCGGATGTCCTCGCGATGCACTTCGTTGCCGCGGTTGATGGCGAGCACGCTGATGCCGT
>CAMLOR010000052.1 GCA_946481615.1 uncultured Aquimonas sp. | reverse complement strand
CATTGCACACGGAAGTGCAATGGAAAACCCCCGGCGACCGGAGGGCACCCGCGCGTAGCGCGGGCGGCGCAACCCATCCCCGAACCCCCGAGCGCCCCCGCGTCCCGCCACACCGCACGGCAACGCGACGCAACGCACGCAACACACAGTTCAGGCGACGACCGCCACCTGATTCCGCCCCGCGTTCTTCGCCTCGTAGAGCCCACGATCCGCCCGCCGCAGCAGGTCGTCGAACTGCCGGTCGCCCGGCTGCAGCGTGGCCAGGCCGATGGACACGGTGATGCGGCGTGTCACGCCTTCGCCCGGCGCGAAGGGCGCCGATTCGACGGCGCGGCGGATGCGTTCGGCTGCCGAGCGCGCGTCGTCGGCGCGGGCCTGCGGCAACAGCACGACGAATTCCTCGCCGCCCTGGCGCGCCGGCAGGTGCCGGCGATCGCAGGCGTCGCGCAGGCAGTCCGCGACGTGGCGCAGCGCGACGTCGCCCACGTCGTGCCCGAAGTTGTCGTTGATCTGCTTGAAGTGATCGATGTCCACCAGCGCCACCGACAGCGCGCCGTTGCGCTCCAGCGCCTCGCGCAACAGGCGCGCGCCCTCGCCGGCCAGCACGCGCCGGTTGGCAAGGCCCGTGAGGTTGTCGGTCGATGCCGCGTGTTCCCAGTCGCGGCGGATGCGTTCGGAACACAGCAGCAGGAACGCCGTGGTGCCGATCACCGGCAGGATCGAAGCCACGATCGGCGTCACCAGATTGATCCACGCGCCCGGCTCGATGATGCTGGCCACCGGCGTGCCGGGCAGCAGCATCCCGCGCGCCAGCATGAATGCCAGCGACACCGCGAAGATCGCGGCCAGCACGCGCCGGCTCACCGCACGATCGCTGCGGCGGTGGCGCTGCAAGGTCCAGATCGCCCCGCCCAGCAGCACGGTCCAGGCCGCGGTGACGATCGTCACGCGCACCGGCAGGTTCGGCAAATGCTGCGCGAACACGTAAACGCCGAACGTGCCGAGCGCCACCGGCAACAGCATCGCGGCGCGCGGCGGCAGCCCGTAGAACTGCCGCAGCGAATGCCAGTAGCCCGCCAGCCCGAGCATCAGCAGGCCGTTGGCGAGCGGCAGCACGAACCCCGGCGGCAGCCAGGCCTGCACCGCCAGCAGCACGCAGCCCCCCGCGATCAGCAGCGTGCCGATGCGCCAGGACTTGGCGCTCGGCTGCAGCGAGGCGGGCAGGTCGCCATGCACGAGTCCGAGCACGCCGCCGTTGAGCAGCATCATGAACGTGGCGATGGCGAAGGCGGTGACCGGATCCATGGCCCCCCGGCCGGCGGATTCCCCACGCCAGCATAACGCCGCGCGGTGCCGGCGCGCCGCGGCGGCGATTTCTCACCCCGCGTTAAGCCGGCAGGCCGCTAACTGCGCGCACCCGCTACGGGGGAGTGACGACGAGATGAAAGTGACGACCAAGACCATGATGCTGCGTGCGCTGACGGCCGCCCTGCTGGCGGCCTGCACCCTGCCCGCGCTGGCCCAGGATCGCGAACGCTGGCGCGACCAGCAGCGCGAGGAAAAGGACGAAGAGCGCGAGGAACGCCAGGAGCGCCGCCGCGAACGCCAGGAGCAGCGCGGGGAAGCGTCCGGCGAAGCCGCGCGGCAGAATGCCGCCGCGCAGGAAGCCGTGCGCGTGCAGCAACGGCAGGCACGCGAGCAGCAACAGCAGCAGCGCCAGGACTATCAGAATGAGAACCGCCGTGCCGCCGCCGAACAGCTGCAACAGCAGCGCGAGGCGCAGGAGCGCGTGCGCAACGAGCGCCAGCAGCAGCGGACGGCCGACGACCGCTCGCAGCAGCTGCGCCAGGACGAGGCCCGCCGCGTGCAGCAGGAGCGCCAGGAGCGCTACGGCTACGGCAACACGCGCGACGGCAACCGCGACTGGGACGACGGCAACCGCCGCGGCGGCGATGATCGGGACAACCGCTATGCCGGCGGCGATCGGGATCGCGACGACCGCGATGGCGGTCGCGACCGCGACTGGGATCGCAACGACCGCGACGGTCGCCGCGATGGCGACCGGGACCGCAACGACCGCGACGGACGCCGCGACGGCGGCTGGGATCGCGACGGCCGCAACGACCGCCGCTGGGACCAGAACGCGCAGCGCCGCTACGACAACTGGCAGCGCGACGCCGACCGCTATCGCCGCGAAGCGATGCAGCGCCACAACGCCAACCGCTACGCCGCGCTCCAGCAGCAGCGCCGCATGTCGCAGTATCGTTACCAGCAGGACTACTGGGAGCGCCAGCGCCGCTGGTATTCGGGCTGGAACACGCGCCGCTTCGACCGCGACTACATTTTCGCGCCGGTGGTCTATCGCTACTCGCGCGGCGGCCGCTGGTACGACGTCAACCGCTACGCGGCCGAAACGCTGCAGCAGGCGATCCGCATCGGCTATGCCGAAGGCGCGCGCGCCGGCGAGGCCGACCGCTACGACGGCTGGCGCGGCGACTGGCGCGACAACTTCGTCTACCAGGATGCCGACTTCGGCTACGACGGCTATTACGTCAGCCTGTCGGAATACCAGTACTACTTCCGCGAAGGCTTCCGCCGCGGCTACGAGGACGCCTACGGCCGCCGCTACCGCTACGGCCGCCACAGCGGCGGCGAGTACATCATCGCGGCCGCCGTGCTGGACCTGATCCTCAACCTGCAAGACTACTGATCGCCGCGTGCGACAGAACCGTGGAACCGCGAGCGGCCGGGCGACCGGCCGCTCCGTTTTTGTGTCGGCACCGACGCCATCGCCAGCAAATCTGTCGAACGGCCGCGACAACCCGCCCGACCCGTTCACGGTGAGCCTGTCGAACCGCCGCGACAACCTGCCCCACCCATTCGCGGTGAGCCTGTCGAACCGCCTGCGCACCGTCGCACGCTTCGCGGCGTTCGCAGCCCTCGCACTCCTCGCCGCCTGCGCCACGCCGCCCAGGCCTTATGTGCGCCCTCCGGCGGAGGTGCATGCGCAGTTGCTCACGCTGATCCCCGCCACCATCCCCGAACGCGAAGCCTGGGCCACCGACATCCAGCGCGCCTTCGCGGCGCTCGACGTGCCGCCCAGCACCGAGAACCTCTGCGCCGTGCTCGCGGTGATCGAACAGGAATCGACCTACGTCGCCGATCCGCCCGTGCCCGGCCTGCCGAAGATCGCGCGCGCGGAAATCGACCGCCGCGCCGCATGGATGAAGATCCCGAAGTTCGTCGTGCGCGCCGCGCTGCAGCTCGAATCGCCCACGGGGAAGACCTACGCGCAACGTCTCGACCGCGTCCGCACCGAGAAGGAACTGAGCTTCCTCTTCGAGGATTTCATCGCCGAAGTCCCGCTCGGCCGGCGCCTGTTCGCGAAGAAGAATCCGGTGCGCACCGGCGGTCCGATGCAGGTGTCGATCGCCTTCGCCGAACGGCAGGCACGCGAACGGCCCTACCCCTACGCCACCGACGGCAGCATCCGCCACGAGGTCTTCACGCGCCGCGGCGGCCTCTACTTCGGCATCGCGCACTTGCTCGACTATCCCAGCCGCTACGAGCGCCATCTGCACCGCTTCGCCGATTTCAACGCCGGCCGATATGCCAGCCGCAACGCGGCCTTCCAGGCCGCCGTCGCCACGGCGACAGGCGCGCGGCTGGCGCTCGACGGCGATCTGCTCGCGGCCAGCGGTGTCGGCGCCACCGAAGCGGCGGTGCGCTCGCTCGCCGCCGAACTCGACATGAGCCACGCGCAGATCCGCCGCGCCCTGCGGCGCGCCGATGGCCTCGAGTTCGAAGACACCGATCTCTACGGCGAGGTCTTTGCACTGGCCGAACGCCGCGCGGGCCATGCACTGCCGCGCGCCGTGCTGCCGCGCATCGCGCTTGAAAGCCCGAAGATCACCCGCAAGCTCACTACCGAGTGGTTCGCCAACCGCGTGCAAGAGCGCTACCGCAGCTGCGTGAATCGCGCCTTCGCCGAATGAGGGAAACCGCCGCATGCCGCGCAAGGTGTCCGCGAAGAAGACCAAGACCACGCCGGCCACCAAGCCGGCACTGGAAACCTCCGCCGGCCTGCGCGCGGCCGCGCTCGAATTCTGGCGCGCCGATCCGCTGACGCTGGCGGCTTCGATCGCGTTCTACGCCGCCCTCTCCTTCGCACCCATCGTGCTGCTGGCGCTCGCCGGCATGGGCTGGCTCACGCCAGGCAAGGAGGCCCATCTCGTGCGCCAGGTCTCCGGCCTGTTCGGCGAACACGTGGGCGACGTGGTGCAAGTCGTCGTCGACAACGCCGACGGTTCGCCGCTGCGCTGGAGCGTGGGCGGCATCGTGGCGCTGGTGGCCCTGGTGGTGTCGGCCACCTCGGCCTTCGCGCAGTTGCAGGATGCGCTCAACAAGGTCTGGGGCATCCAGCTGCAGGCCGGACACCTGCTACGCAGCTGGTTTCGGCAGCGACTGTTCTCGCTCGGCATTCTTTCGGTGCTGGGCTTCCTGCTCGTGACGGCGCTGATCGTGAGCACGGTGCTGGCCGCGCTGCTGGCGCGCGAAGGTCTGCTCTGGGCCGTGTTCAACGAAGTCGCGACGCTCGGCGTGCTCACGCTCGCCTTCGCGGCGCTCTACCGTTTCGTGCCCGACGAGGTGCCGCCCTGGCGCGGTGCCTTCGCCGGCGGCGCGCTCACCGCGGCGTTGTTCGAGACCGGCAAATGGGCGCTCGGCGCGTATCTGGGTTCGACGACGTCGGACGATGCCTACGGCGGCGCCAGCTCGCTGATCCTGCTGCTGCTGTGGGTCTACTACAGCTCGCTCATCGTGCTGCTGGGCGCCGGCGCCACGCGCTGGCTGGCGACGCGCATGAAGTGGAAACTCGCGCGTCGTTGAGCCTCATTCTTCGGCCGCGGCTCGCCGGCCCTGTTCACGGATCAGCGCTTCCTGACGCGCGTCCTCGATCGAATCGCGGACGGCATCGACATCGGCCGCGTGCTCGTCGAACACGAACCTGCCCGTGAGAATGCTGTCGGGCTGCAGTTCGCCGCGTTCGTACAAGGACCACATCTCTTCGCCGAAGTGCGTGTAAAGCAGCTCCGGCGCGAAGCGGCCGAGGGTGTCGCGCAGATTGTGCACGTCGCGCAGCAACATGGCGCGCGCAGCGTTGTTGCCGGCGGCGCTCACCACCTGCGGAAAATCGATCAACACCGGGCCGCTTTCCGACACCAACACGTTGTACTCGGAAAGATCGCCGTGGATCAGGCCCAGGCAGAGCATGCGCACCACGTCGCGCACCAGCGCTTCGTGGAATTCGCGCGCCTGCTCCGGCGTGAGCTCGACCTCGCCCAGGCGCGGCGCGCTGAAACCCTCCGCGTCGCAGACGAGCTCCATCAGCAGCACGCCGTGCAGATAGCCGCGCGGCTGCGGCACGCGCACGCCGGCATCGCTGAGCTGGTATAGCGCCTCGACTTCGGTGTTCTTCCACGCGATTTCCTGCTCGCGCTTGCCGAACTTGCTGGCGCGGCCGATGGCGCGTGCCTGCCGGCTGCCACGCACCTTGCGGCCTTCCTGGTACTGCACGCGCGCCTGGAAACTGCGCTGCGCCATGTCCTTGTACACCTTGGCGCAGAGAACCTCGGCGCCGGAGCGCACGGTGTAAACCGCGGCTTCCTTGCCGCTCTTGAGGGGGCGCAGCACGGCATCGATCGCGCCGTCGTCCAGCAGGGGCTGGAGGCCCGCGGGGGTTTTCATTGCAAGGCTCGGAAGCGGATCGGCGAGCAGTATGGCGTATCGGCCGCGCACGGCGTCGCGTTGTGGCCGGCCAAAGACACCCGGCCGCTTCCACTGGCACGGCAACTGCTTCGCACTGAACCGAAACCTGCGCACGGAGCAGCCCCATGCCCACGAACGATCCCCGCCACCGCACCCCGCCGCCTCCGCAGCCGCCGGCGCACCGGGACCCCACGCCCGACGATGCCTCGCAAGGAAACCTCGATCTCGACGACGCGCAGCAGATCAACAACCAGCATCTGGAAGTGCGTTGATTGCCGCGGTGGGCTTCCAATACTGAATGGCGCACGAGGGTGGACCGAAGTATGCAAGGCAATCCGCAGGCACTGAACCGGAGGGCTTGCCATGCCGAACCCTGCCCGCTCCCATCCCACCGATCTGCTCGTCGCCGCGCGCATTCCCGCCGGCGGCGACACGCTGCTCGAAGGCGAGCTGATCCTGCCCAGCCTCGTGCGCGGCATCGTCGTGTTCGCGCACGGTTCCGGCAGCAGCCGGCACAGTCCGCGCAACCGCCATGTCGCCGAATTGCTGCGCAACCGCGGCGCGGGCACGCTGCTGTTCGATCTGCTGACGGCGGGCGAAGAAGCCATCGACCAGCACACGCGCGCCCTGCGTTTCGACAGCCCGCTGCTTGCAAATCGCCTGATCGCCGCAACGAAGTGGCTGGGCACGCTGCCCGAAGCCGAAGGGCTCGGCATCGGCTATTTCGGCGCCAGCACCGGCGCTGCGGCAGCCTTGATCGCGGCGGCGGAATTGCCCGAGCGCATCAGCGCCGTCGTCTCGCGCGGCGGCCGGCCCGATCTCGCGGGCGAGGCGCTGCCGCGCGTGCGGGCACCGACGCTGCTGATCGTGGGCAGCCTCGACGACATCGTCATCCAGCTCAACGAACATGCGCTCGCGCAGCTCAGGGCCGAACGCGCGTTGCGCCTGATCCCCGGCGCCACGCATCTGTTCGAGGAACCGGGCACGCTCGACCAGGCGGCGAACGCGGCGGCCGAATGGTTCGACGCGCACTGGCCCGCACGGAGGGTCACGCCATGATCTTCGCCAACCGCATCGATGCCGGCCGCCGCCTGGCGCGCGATCTGGCGGCCTGGCGCGGCCGCGACGACGTGATCGTGCTGGCACTGCCGCGCGGTGGCGTGCCCGTGGCGCACGAAGTGGCGAGCGCGCTCGGCGCGCCGCTCGACATCTTCATCGTGCGGAAACTCGGCGTGCCCGGTCACGAGGAATACGCGATGGGCGCCATCGCCAGCGGTGGCGTGCGCGTGATGAACGAGGAACTGGTGCGCGAACTGCGCCTGCCTGCCTCGGCCGTCGAGCAGGTGACCGCGCGCGAACAGCGCGAACTCGAACGCCGCGAACTGGCCTATCGCGGCGACCGGCCCGCGCCCGATCTGGCCGGCCGCACCGTGATCCTGGTGGACGACGGCCTCGCCACGGGCTCCACGATGCGCGCCGCCGTGGCCGCGGTGCGCGCGTCGAAACCGGCGTGCCTCATCGTCGCGTCTCCGGTCGGCGCGCCCGACACCTGCCGCACGCTGCGCGCCGAAGCCGACGACGTGGTGTGCAGCCACACGCCGGAGCCGTTCTGGGGCGTGGGCGCGTGGTATGCCGACTTCTCGCAGACGACGGACGAGGAAGTGCAGACGCTGCTGGCCACGACCCCGGCGAACCGCCTCCCGTCCGGCAGCGCGGGCACGCGGCCGTTCCAACGCCACTGACGGCGTCAGACGGCCGCGTTTCTACCGCGCAGCAGACGGAAGCGCGTGCGCCTGGCCGATCAGTCTGGCAGCCACGGGACCGATCAACATCGCATGCACCGCGATGCACGTCGCCAGCCATCCCGCGGAAACATCCAGCGACGCGGGATGGACGATGAGCGGCACCACGATCCGGAACAGCGCGACGTAGGTGAGCAAGCCCCAGACGACGCCGAAGCGCATCGGCGATCGCGCAAGCTGCGGACGACGCGCCACGCAGGCATCGAGCACGATCACGGCCGGCAGGTATAGCGCCGCCAGGGTCGCGAAACCGGTGAGCGCCGTCATCGGGGCCGGCAGCGGCACATCGCTCACCCAGCGCGCGACGGTGCGCAGGATCGCGTCCGGCGCGACGCCGCGCCAACCCCAGTAGATGAAGGCCGACAGCAGATCCGTCGACGCCGCCATCAACGTGGCCAGAGCGATCGCCTTCGGCCGCTCCGGCATCCGCAGCGGCAACGCGGGTTCATAAGCAGGCAGTACCAGTGGATTCATGACGGGTCCTCCGAAGGATCGGCGTAGCGGTCAGGCGGAATGCGCCAGGAACAGCCGCGGCGGAGCGCGCCGCGCGGCCAGGTGCTCGCGCAGGCAGGCCGCGAAGATGCCGACGGCCGATGGAATCTCCTTCACCGACATGGCGCTGAATCCCATCAGCAGACCGGCACGCGACGGCGGCGACAGGTAGCACGGCGTCACCGGGTAGAGGCCGAGCTTGCGTTCGTGCGCGCTGCGCACCAGGGCGTCGCCCTGTTCGCGGTCGAAATTCTTCAGCCAGATCATCAGATGCATGCCGGAACTGGCATCGAGGATCTCGACCTCGCCGCCGCACTGTGCGAGCAGTTCGCCGCGCAGCACGCGCCGGCGCTCAGTGAGCTTGCGGGTCACGTAGCGAAGATGGCGATCGTAGCCGCCGCTCGCGATCAGGCTCGCCAGCGCCACCTGCTCGATCGCGCCCGAGCCGAAATCGTCGGCCCATTTGGCCGCGATGAAGTCGGCGCGCAGGCCGGCCGGCATGACGACGTAGCCCAGCCGCAGCGCGGGAAACAGCGTCTTCGAGAAGCTGCCGATGTAGATGACGCGGCCGTCGCCGTCGAGCGAACGCAAGGCTTCCACCGGCCCGCGGTCGTGGCGGAACTCGCCGTCGTAATCGTCCTCGCAGATCCACTCGCCGCCGTCGCGCGCGCGGTCCAGCAGTTCGTGGCGCCGCGGCAGCGAAAGCACCGCGCCGGTGGGGAACTGGTGCGACGGCGTCACGCAGATCAGCTTGACGCGGCGGTCGGGCAAAAGATCGGTACGCAGCCCGTCCCGGTCGACCGGCACGCCGGTGACGCGCGCGCCGTGCATCTCCAGCACGCGCCGCGCGCCGAAATACTGCGGCTCCTCGATCACGACCTCGTCGCCCACGTCCAGCAGCACGCGGCACAGCAGCGACATCGCCTGCTGCACACCGTTGACGATCAGGATGTCTTCCGGCCGGCACGGCACGCCGCGGCTGACTGCGATGTGGCGGCAGAGCGCTTCGCGCAGCGCGAGCAAGCCTTGCGTGCCCGGATAGTTCGGGCGCGTGACGGGCGCGGCGCGGTGCAGCTCGCGCGTCCACTGCGAGGCCAGGCGATGATTCACGATCGGCAGGCCGAACTGGAAGGCGTAGCGCATCCCCGGCAGACGGCGACCTGGCATCACGTCGGGATCGTCCGGATCGTGGATGCGCCGGGCGCGCCGGCTGTACTCGCTTTGGGGCACCACGCAGCGTTCGAGCGGCCGCAGCGCAGCGATGCCAGGCCGCACGCTGCGGACCTGCGTGCCGGAGCCGACCTTGCCCGTCAGCAGGCCTTCTGCCCGCAGTTGTTCGAAGGCCGCCAGCACCGTCGTGCGCGAGAGGCCCAGATCGTGCGCGAACGCGCGCGTGGGCGGCAGACGCTCGCCATCGCGCAGGCGTCCGCTGGCGATCGCCGCGCGCAGCGCGCGCGCCAGCTGGCGATACCGCGGGCCGTTGCCGTCCAGAACCAGGTCCATGCGCACCTCCGCGACCCATTCAACGCCGGACGCAGGACCGATTCAAAGCCAATTCCCTCGTGGAACCGCGATACCGCCCATAAAAGCAGTTCCGGTCCGAAAGCGGCGCTCCGGCATCGCGCGCGATGCCGGAGCGCGCCGTGTCACTCGAAGCAGATCTCGCCGAACACCGCCGTCTCGATGGTGCCGCCGACATTGCGTCCGCTCACGAAGAGGAAGCCGGTGGCCGCAGCGAACACGCCGGTGCCGCCGACCACCTGCTGATAGGCCGTGACGGCTCCGCTCTGCGGCTGGCCGACGCTCTGATTGGTGACGCCGGTTTCGCGCATGATCAGAGTGCCGTTCGCGGTGCGGTACTGGAACGGCCCGCTGTAGCTGATGAATCCCGGCAGCCCCGTCGACGGGCCCGCCGCACCGCTGTCGCCGCGGAAGTGCGTGGTGCCGCGCAGGCCGTGGTTGCCGGCCACCTCGCCGAGGAAACACGAGGTCAGGCCGGGATCGCAACCGGTGGTGGACGGCACTTCCACCAGATCGGCATGGATGGCCTTGCAGTCGCCGGCCGTCGCCGGCAGCGAAACCATCGCCAGGAAACCGCTCGCCAGCAGGGTGCGGATCGCTCGTTGCATTTTCATGTTCGCTCCGGAAGTGATGAGGTCGCGCTCGATCCGCCTCGATCGGCGCAAGGGAAAGCTACGTCGCGTCGAACGCGCATCCACTGCCAATCGGCGTGCGTTCGGCCAAGGCCAATGCGCGCGCGCAATCGCGGAACAACGGGGGTGACAAATTCCTGGATGCAGTGCGTCATCGGCACCGATGACGGCGCCAAAGCCGGCGGCCTGGGGGATTTCCCCGGTATGGCGGGCGCATCGGGCGCAGGACAATCGCGGCATTCCGGCGCCGGGGAGGGCGACGGAGCGAAGCTTGCAGCGATCCTGATTCATTTCCTTACAGTTCGCCGCCGCCAACGGGCAGGGATGTCACAGACGCGCGGCTATACTCGCGGCACCAGTCGGGGGACTCCGTAATGCAATCCATTTTTCGCGACACGTCGCGTTCGTCGACGTGCGGGCGCGGCACGGGCGGCGCACGCCGCGGCATGGGACTCTGGGCGCTCGCCCTGCTCGCAGGCGCATTCGCGCCGGCCGCCGCGCACGCCGCGCTGACGGTCACGCCGCTGACCTGGAACATCGTCGGGCTCGACAGCAACTCGCCGCTCACCGGGCCGAAGAATTTCCCGGTCGGGGCGCGCATCTGCTCCGACGTGGCGGCGACCAACGTCACCGCCGACTTCGTCTTCGATTCGGCCAACGCCTTCATCGACCTGCGCGTGGGTTCGCTTTCGTCGCTGAATTTCGCGTCGATTCCCGCCGGCGGCTGCGTCGATGCCTATTTCGAAGTCGAAGTGCAGCAGACCGCGGCGGCCTACGACACTGCGCGCCGTTACCACATCAACGCCACCGACGGCAGCGGAACCTATTCGACGCCGACACCGCGCGAGCTGTACGTCGAACACCTGGTGTCGCAGTCGCGCAACGCCATCACCAACGTGCGCTACGGCCTGACGCCGGCCACGCTGCAATCGGTCGGGCCCGGCGGCGCGCTGAACCTCGTCGTCGGCAACATCTACACGATCGAGCTTTCGGGCGGCACGGCGACGCAAGGCTACGAGCAGTTCGAGGCCTTCATCAATTTCTCGAACGCGGTGTTCCAGATCCTGTCGGTCAGCACCACGTATTCGGCCGATACCTCGATCTACGTCGCCTCGCCCAACGACAAGCTCTACGCCGATGCCTGCCTGTGGGAGAACGATCCCAACAGCCCGAACTACCGTGCCTGCGTCGGCACGGCCGGCAAGGCGGGCGGCAGCAACGTCGTCACCACCTACACCATCCTCATCGTCGGCGGCGGCGGCAGCTCGCAGACGCTCAACACGCTGCTCTACGATTTCTCCGGCTCCAGCTTCCACTACAACGGCGATTACTCGACCGGCGCGCGCATCGCCAACATCGTCGATCCGGCCAGCGCCACCATCGCCAAGGCCTTCGCTCCGAACCCGATCCCGGTGGACGGCGTTTCCGCGCTGACGATCACGCTGGGCAACCCCAACGCCGACGCCCTCACCGGCTTCGCCGTCACCGACAACCTGCCCGCGGGCATGGTCATCGCCTCGCCCGCCAACGCCACCACCAGCGGCTGCGGCACGCCCACGCTGACGGCACCGGCCGGCAGCAACACGATTTCGTTCTCGAACGGCACCGTGGCCGGCAACGGCACCTGTGTCATCAAGGTCGACGTCACCGCCGGCGTCACCGACAGCTACCTCAACACCACAGAAAATCTGTTCGTGGGCGGCATCGACACTGGCCAAAGCGCCAGCGCCACGCTCACCGTGGACAACGCGCCGCCGCCCGGCACCGGCCTGTGCGGACAGCCGATCGCCAGCTGGCAGTTCCCGACCGGTTTCAACGTCAACACGCCGGCGCCTTTCACCGGCAGCGGCAGCGCTCTCGCCGGCCCGGGCTTGGCGCCCAACTCCCAGGCCACGCTCACCGGCGTGGGCACCAGCGCCTGGGGTTCGAACGGTTCGATCACGGCCGGTGCGCTCAACACCGGCAACAACGAATACTTCGAATTCGCCATCGACACCACCGGCCGCAGCAGCGTGACGATGGACTGGGTCATGCAGTTCAAGAGCGGCAACGGCCCGGACGGCGTGGCGCTGTACGTCGGCACGGGCGCGGCGCCGGGGACGCAGATCTTCTACACCCCCAACGCCATCCCCACGCAGAACACCAACCAGGCGTTCTCGCAGACGGTCAACAGCGGGCTCAATCCCGCCGGCCTGACGTTCTTCCGCGTGTATTCGTCCGACTCGGGCAACAGCAATCCGGGCTCCGATCCGGTGATCGACGACGTTGTGTTCACCGGCTGCGGCGCCGGCACGCCGCCGACGCTCGCCAAGAGCTTCTCGCCGGACCCGATCGCGGTGAACGGCATCTCCACGCTCAGCTTCACGCTCACCAATCCGAACGCCTCGCCGCTCACCGGCGCCGCGTTCGACGACACGCTGCCGGCCGGCACGCAGGTCGCGGCCACGCCTGCGGCGGCCACCACCTGCGGCGGCACCTGGACGCCGGCCGCCGGCGCCACGGTGCTCGGCTTCACGGGCGGAACCATTCCCGCCACGGGCTCGTGCACGGTGAGCGTGAACGTCACCGCCACCACGCCCGGTCCGCACACCAACGTGAGCGGCTTCCTCTCGACGCTGGAAACCGGCACCTCAACCGGCAGCGTCGCCACCGACATGCTGACCGCGGTGCTGCCGCCGCAGATCGCCAAGCAGTTCTCGCCCTCGCCCGTGCTGCCGAATGCGCCGAGCCGGCTCACCTTCACGCTCGTCAATCCCAATCCCGACCATGCGCTCTCCGGCGTCGCCTTCGGCGATCCGCTGCCGGTGGCGCCCGGCGCAATGCAGGTCGCGCCCGTACCGAACGTGTCGACGAGCGGATGCGGCGCGCCCGCCTTCGCGCCCGCGGCCGGTGCCACCACGCTGAGTTTCAGCGGCGGCACCATCGCCGCCGGCGGGACCTGCGTCGTGAGCGTCGACGTGGTGGCCGCGGCCGTGGGCAGCTACGCCAACACCAGCGGCAACGTCTCGCACGTCGTCAACGCGCAGACCGTCAATGGCAATACCGCGACGGCGACGCTGGAGATCGTGCCGCCGAATCCCGCCATCGGCCTGCTCAAGGAAGTGGGCCCGACGGCCGCCGGCCCGTGGTCGTCCGCGCTCGCGGTGGACGCGCCGGCCGACGTGTTCTATCGCTTCACGCTCGAGAACACCGGCGACGTGCCTTTGAGCCCGGTGTCGATCGACGATCCGATGGTGAGCACGGCGGCCTGCGTGCCGCCGGGCACCCTGCCCGTCGCCGTCGCGGCCAACGAAGACCATCTTTTCGCGTGCACGGTCGGGCCGGTCGCCGTGGTGCCGGGCGTCACGGTGAACACCGCGACGGCGACCGGCACGTTCGGCGGCAACGATTTCGACGATGTCGATTCCGCCACCTACGCCACCACCGGCCTGACGTTGGACAAGAGCGCCGTGCAGTCGACCTTCACCGCCGCAGGCGATGTCATCGACTACACCTACCTCGTGACCAATGACGGCTTCGCGTCGCTGCCGGGTCCCGTCACCGTGGCGGACGATCGCACGACGGTGACCTGCCCCGCGGTTTCGACGGTGGGCGATCTCGACAACTTCCTCGATCCGGGCGAGTCGATCACCTGTACCGCGACCTACATCGTCATCGCGACCGACGTCACCGCCGCGAGCGTGACCAACACCGCGACGGCGAGCGTGGACGGCGTGGATTCGAATGCCGATCAGGCCACGGTGGTGCTCGCCAGCGCGGCTGACGTGTCGGTGGTGAAAACGTTGGCGACCGCCGGGCCCTTCACGGTGGGGCAGTCGGTCACCTACACGCTGTTCGTCGCCAACGCCGGCCCCTCGACCGCCACCGACGTCGCGGTCACGGACAACCCGAGCAACCTGACCATCACCAATGTCTCCGGCGGCGGCTGCGCGGCGCTGCCTTGCACGGTCCCCGTCCTCCCCAACGGCTCCAGCGTCAACATCACCGTCACGGCCACGATCGACGCCGCGGGCGCGTTCGACAACCTGGCGACCGTCGATGCGAACGAACCCGATCCCGATCCTTCCGACAACCTCGACGACGACGACAACGGCGGCGTCACCGGTGTCTCGGCGGATGTGGGCATCGTCAAGACGCTCGACACCGCCGGCCCGTATCTCGCGGGACAGCAGGTGACCTACAGCCTGCTGGTCGGCAACGCCGGCCCCTCGGCCGCCACCAACATCCTGGTGACGGACTCGCCGAGCAACCTCACCATCACCGGCGTCAGCGGCAGCGGCTGCGCCGCGTTGCCGTGCACGATCCCGGCGCTGCCCGCGGGCAGCAGCACGCTGATCACCGTCACCGCGATCATCGTTGCCGCCGGTCCCTTCGACAACGTCGCCAGCGCCTTCGCGACCGAGCCCGATCCGGACACCAGCGACAACACCGACGATACCGGCAACGGCAGCGAAGCCGCGCCCTCGGCCGACGTGTCGCTGGTGAAGACGCTGGTCACGGCCGGTCCCTACAGCGTGGGCCAGAGCATCCAGTATTCGCTGGTGATCGCCAACGCCGGCCCGTCGGACGCGAGCAACGTGCAGGTCGTCGACACGGCGACCAACCTCACGATCACCGGCGTCAGCGGCAGCGGTTGCGCGGCGCTGCCGTGCACCATTCCGAACCTCGCCGCCGGCACGAGCGCCACCGTGACGGTGACGGCGACGATTCCGTCCGCCGGCACCTTCGACAACGCGGCCACCGCCACGGCGGCCGAGAACGATCCCGTGCCGCCGAACAACACCGACGACACCGACAACGGCGGCGAGGCCACGCCTTCGGCGGACGTGTCGGTCGTCAAGACGCTGGGCACCGCCGGCCCCTACACGGTGGGCCAGACGGTGGCCTACACGCTGGTGGTTTCCAACGCCGGCCCGTCCATCGCGACCAACGTGCAGGTGACCGATACGCCGAGCAACCTGAGCATCGCGAGCGTCAGCGGCGCGGGCTGCGCCGCCCTGCCCTGCACGATCGCCAGCCTCGGCGTCGGCGCCAGCGCGACGATCGACGTCACGGCCACCATCGTCGCGGCCGGCGCCTTCGACAACGTGGCGACCGTCGCCGCCACCGAGCCCGATCCCGACACCTCGAACAACACGGACGATGCCGGCAACGGCGGCAGCGCGGACGGCAGCGTCGATGTCTCGATGGTGAAGACGCTGCTCACCGCCGGGCCCTTCAGCGCCGGCCAGAGCGTGCAGTACTCGCTGGTGGTCGCCAACGCAGGTCCGTCGACGGCGACCTCGATCGAGGTGAGCGACGCGCCCACCAACCTCAGCATCACCGCGGTGAGCGGCGACTGCGCGGCGTTGCCCTGCACCCTCGCGAGCCTCGCCAGCGGCGCCAGCGCGACGATCACGGTGACCGCGACCATCGACACCGCCGGCGCCTTCGACAACGCCGCCACGGCCACGCCGTCGGAGACCGACAGCGATCCGTCCGACAACACCGACAACACCGACAACGGCGGTATCACGCCGGACTCTGCCGACGTTTCGGTGGTGAAGACGCTGGTGACGGCCGGGCCCTTCACCGTCGGCCAATCGGTGACCTACACGCTGCTCGTCGCCAACGCCGGGCCGTCGACGGCCACCTCGGTGCAGGTGACGGATACACCGACCAACCTGACGATCACCGGCGTGACCGGTGCCTGCAACGCGCTGCCGTGCACGATCCCGAGCCTTGCGGCCGGTGCCGACGCCACCATCACCGTCACCGCCACCATCCCCGCGGCCGGCCCGTTCGACAACGCCGCCACGGTCGCGGCCACCGAGCCGGATCCGGATACGACCAACAACACCGACGACGATGGCAATGGCGACACCGCCTCGGAATCGGCGACGCCGGTCCTCAACGTGGTGAAGACCGCGACGCCGAATCCCTTCGTCGTCGGCCAGCCGGCGTCGTACAGCATCACCGTCAGCAACAGCGGCATGGTGGCGAGCACGGGCGACATCACGCTGTCGGATCAACTCCCGGCCGGCATCACGCTCACCTCCGCCACGGGCACCTCGTGGAACTGCACCGGCACCAGCCTGCTGGCCTGCACCTTCAGCGGCACGCTCGCAGCCTCGGGCGGCAGCACGACGCTGGTGTTGAACGTCGCGGTCGCGGCCAGCGCGACCACTGCGGACAACAGCGCCACTGCCTCGGGCGGCGGCGATACGGGTTGTCCGGCAGCGGGCCGCTGCACCGGCACGATCACCGTCGGCGTCGCGCCCACGATCGACGTGTCGCTGACCAAGACGCTGGTCACGGCGGGCCCGTACACGGTCGGCCAGGCGATCCAGTACACGCTCGTGATCGCCAACGCCGGGCCTTCGACGGCGACGGCGATCCAGGTCACCGACACCCCGACGAACCTGACGCTCGGCGCCGTCAGCGGCGCCTGCACGGCGCTGCCGTGCACCCTCCCGTCGCTGGCCGCGGGCGCGAGCGTCACCATCGGCGTCGAAGCCACCATCGTCGCCGCCGGCGCCTTCGACAACGCCGCCACGGCGATGCCGGCCGAATCCGATCCCTCGCCGCCCAACAACACCGACAACACCGGCAACAACGGCATCGCCGAACCGCCGGCCGGCCCGCAGCTGACGGTCACCAAGACCGCCACGCCTTCGGCCTTCGCGATCGGCGCGCCCGCACGCTACGACATCACCGTCGCCAACACCGGCGGCGCCGCGACGAGCGCGCCGATCACATTGGCCGACTCGCTGCCGGCGGGCATCACGCTCACCTCGGCCAGCGGAACCGGCTGGACCTGCGCCGGCACGACGAGCATCACCTGCACCTTCGCCGGCTCGCTGGCGAATGGTGCAAGCACCACCGTGACGCTCAACGTGATGGTGGGCGCGGGCACCAGCACCGGCACCAACACCGCCACCGCCAGCGGCGGCGGCGATGCGGGCTGCCCGGCGGCGGCGCGCTGCTCGGGCACGGTGGCGGTCGGCCTGTCCGTGCCGCTCGCGGCACCGCTCACCATCCCGCTGCTCGATGCGCGCGGCCTCGCGCTGCTGCTGCTCGGCCTGCTCGCCATCGCGCAGGCCGCCATGAAGCGCCGACCGTGATCTGGATACCCATCGGCTTCGGCTGACGGGTTCCCCGGGCGACAGTCAGGTTCTTCGCCAGTTCGGGATTGGGGACTGGCGGCGGGACGCGGGGGCGCTCGGGGGTTCGGGGATGGGTTGCGCCGCCCGCGCGCGTTGCGCGCGGGTCCCCTCCGGTCGCCGGGGGTTTCCCATTGCACTTCCTTGTGCAATGGAAAACGGCCGGCATCCATGCCGGCCCCCGCTGCGCGGGCCTGATCCGGCGACCTGCGGCGGCTTCACACATC
>CAMLOR010000051.1 GCA_946481615.1 uncultured Aquimonas sp. | reverse complement strand
AAGGTGCTGATGCAGAAAGTGCTGCCGCAGCTCGACGCGCTGATCAAGGACAAGCCCGAGGACACGCTGTTCTGGGGGCCGGTCACGCGCTTCCCCGAGGGCCTGGCCGAGGCCGACAAAACCCGTCTCACCGCCGAATACCGCAAGCTGATCGCCGAGCAGATCGTGCCTGCCTACCAGCGCCTGCGCGACTTCATCGCCAACGAATACATGCCGGCGGCGCGCGACACCGTCTCGCTCTCGGCCCTGCCCGACGGCGAGGCCTGGTACGCCTACAACGCCCGCAACAGCACCACCACCGATCTCACGCCCGCGCAGATCCACCAGATCGGCCTGGACGAGGTCGCGCGCATCCATGGCGAGATGCGCCAGGTGATGGAACAGGTGAAGTTCGAAGGCGACCTGCAGGCCTTCTTCAAGTTCATGACGACCGACAAGCAGTTCCAGTTCGCCAGCGAACAGGCGCTGCTCGATGCCTACAACGGATTCCGCGCCAGGGTCGACGCCAAGGTGCCCGAACTCTTCTCGCTCGTGCCCAAGGCCGCCTTCGAGATCCGCCCGGTGGAACCCTTCCGCGCCGCCAGCGCGGCCGGCGGTTCCTACATGTTCCCGAGCGAAGACGGTTCCCGCCCCGGCATCTTCTACGTCAACACGCACGACCTGCCCAGCCGCAAGACCTGGGACATGGAAGACCTCTACCTGCACGAGGCCATCCCGGGCCATCACTTCCAGATCGCGCTGCAGCAGGAACTGACCGGCATCCCGAAGTTCCGCCGCTTCGGCGGCGAGACCGCGTTCGCCGAGGGCTGGGGCCTGTATGCCGAGAGCCTGGGCAAGGAGCTGGGCGTCTACACCGACCCGTACATGTACTTCGGCCGCCTGCAGGGCGAGCTGTGGCGCGCGATCCGCCTGGTGGTGGACACGGGCCTGCACAGCAAGGGCTGGACACGCGAGCAGGTGATCGAATACATGCTGGCCAATTCGGCCACCACCAACACCGAGGCGGTGTCGGAAGCCGAGCGCTACATCGCCATCCCCGGCCAGGCGCTGGCCTACAAGATCGGCGAGCTGAAGATCAAGGAACTGCGCGCGAAGGCCCAGCAGGAACTCGGCGACAAGTTCGACATCCGCGCCTTCCACGCCGAAGTGCTGAAGGACGGCTCGGTGCCGCTCGATGTGCTGGAAGCCAAGATCGAGCGCTGGATCGCGGCCGGCAAGGGCCAGACCGCGGCCTGATCAGACCAGCGGCAGGGTGACGGTGGCCACGTAGCGGCCACCGTCCACCTTCGTCGCGAGTTTTCCCCGCTCCTGCGTGGCCAGCGCGATGCGGCCGCGCACCGCGCTCTGCCCGATGTGGTGGCCGTCGCGGCGCGGCGGCGTGGCGGGCAACGGATTGCTCACCCGGATCGTCAGCAGGCGTTCCGTGAATTCGACCTCGATGCCCACCTCGCCGCCCACCGGCTGCGATTCGATGCCGTGTCGCACGGCATTTTCGACCAGCGGCTGGATCAGCAACGCCGGCACCACCGGATCGGGCAACTGCTCCGGGCGCGCCCAGCGCACCGACAGGCGCGAGCCCAAGCGCAGTTTCTCGATCTCCAGGTAACGCTCGCACAGATGCAGCTCCTGCGAGAGCGGGATGTCGCGCTGCGACGACAGCGCGGCGCGGAACAGATCGGAAAGATCGTGCAGCAACATCTCGGCCTGCGCAGGCTGCTGCCGCACCAGGGTCACCGCCGTGTTGAGGGTGTTGAACAGGAAGTGCGGATGCACGCGCGCCTGCAGCGCCTGCAGCTCCGCCTGGCGCGCCGCCGCGCGCAGCTGGATGTTGCCCCAGACCGTGCGGAAGGCGCCCATCGCGAGCAGCCCCATGGTCAGCGAAATGCCGGCAGTGCGCAGCAGTACTGTGATCAGATTCACATCACTGAGCTGCCCGATCACGAGAAAACTGGCGCCGCACACGACCAGGGTCGACACCATCAACAGCCCCACGGCGATCCAGGCGATCGCCGCCGCGGAGAGGTGCATGACGTGATTGCGCAGCGCATACAGCCCGCCCAGGGCGAGCAGCACGATCCAGGCGCCGAGGAAGGCGTAAAGCCCGAAGCGCTCTATCAGCACGCCGAGGCGGGCGGGCGCACTGCCGGGCGCCAGCGCCAATACCACGGCCAGCCCCAGCACCAGCACGATCGCCCAGACCAGGGCGCGCGGCTGCCACATCGCGTCGAGGGGGCGGGCCAGATCGCTCATCGCTGGCCGCTAGCCTATCCGAAGGCCGGCCCGGGAAACGTTGCCAATGTAAATTTCGTTTGTGATCAAGTTCACACCAGCTGCACAAGTGCTGAACATCAATTAGGATGGTCCTCGCCACGTCAGGGGCCATCCAACATGAAAACAACTGTCACAGGCATGCGCCGGGGCGCGCGTCGGCCTCTGGGCTTTTCGATCGTCGAGCTGATGACGGTGCTCGCCATCCTCGCCATCCTCGCCGCGGCCGCCGTGCCCGGGTTCACGGCGGTCATCAACAACAATCGCCTGGCGAGCGCCAGCAACGAACTCACCGCCACGCTGCAGGCCGCGCGCATCGAAGCCGTGCGCCGCGGCGTGCGCACCGTGGTGTGCCCGAGCGACGACGGCAGCACCTGCACCACGGGCGCGCGCTGGCGCGGATTCATTTCCTTCGAAGACAGCAACGGCAACGGTGATCTGAACACCGGCGAACGCATCCTGCGCTCGCACCTGCTCACCGGGCCCACGGAGCTGTGGGCCAGCGGCAACGTCAGCGATGACAGCCGCATCGTGTTCCGCCACGACGGTTTCGCCTACAACAAGGATCGCGACGATCTGATGGCGGGCAATCTGCGCGCCTGCATCCCGACGATGAATCCCCCGGAAAATTCGCGCGACGTCAGCCTTGCCGTCGGCGGCCGCGTGGCGGTGTCGCGCGTCGACAGCAACGGCGAATGCGGCGCACCGGGCAACCCATGAGGCGCGATATGCACGCTCCATCGAAACACCGCGGCTTCAGCATGATCGAAGTGCTGGTCGCCGTACTGGTACTGGCACTGGGCATGCTCGGCATCGCCGCCATGCAGGCCGTGTCCCTGCGCAACAGCCAGAGTGCGTTCGAACGCACGCAGGCCGTGATGGAAAGTTATTCGATCCTCGACTCCATGCGCGCCCGCGGCGGCGCGCTGGTGGGCGATTACAACGTCACCGGCTTCATGTGCGAACCGCCGGTGGCGGGGGCCAGCGGCGCACGCGACGATCTGCGCGACTGGGTCCTGTCGCTCAAGGAAAACATCAACAGCACGGCCTGCGGCCGTGTCGACTGCGACGGCGAAGCCTGCCTGATCGAGGTGCGCTGGGACGATTCGCGCGGCAGCGGCGACGACCTCGCGCTGCAGACCTACACCGTGCAAACGAGGACCGCGCTATGAGCCGCCGTTCCGGCTTCGCGCCGCCCCGCCGCATGGCGGGCGTGAGCCTCGTCGAATTGATGGTTTCGCTGATCCTGGGCCTGATGGTGGTGGGCGCCGCGCTCACCGTCTTCATTTCCAACCGGCAGACCTACGCCGCCACCGAGAGCCTGGGGCGCATCCAGGAAACCGCGCGCATCGCCTTCGAGGTGATGGCGCGCGACGTGCGCGAGGCCGGCGGCATGCCCTGCGACCTCGACGCTCCGATCGTCAACGTGCTGAACAGCCCGGCCACCGCGTGGTGGAGCATGTGGACCACGCCGCTCTCGGGCTACGAGGCCACCACGGCCGCGGCCGGCCTGCCGTTCGGCACCGGAGCCGGCCAACGCCTCAGCGGCACCGACGCGATCGAGCTGCACTCGGCGCATTCCAACGGCGTGACCGTGGCCGATCATCAATCGGCGTCGGCGCGCTTCTCGGTTAACAAGGTCGACCATGGCCTGCAGGACGGCGACATCGCGATGGTCTGCGATTTCGACCATGCGGCCATCTTCCAGGTCACCAACGCGCAGTCCGGCACCAACAACAACATCGTCCACAACACCGGCGCGCAGACGCCCGGCAACGCAACCACCTGCCTGTCGCTGGATGGCAACTGCCCCAACGTCCCGGGCGGCGGCGGCGCGCGCACCTACAGTTTCGGCTGCTTCAACGGCGCGCGCCGCAACAACGGCACCTGCGTCGATCCGCGCCCGTGGCCGGGCACCATCGCCCGCCTGGAAGCGGCGCGCTGGTATGTCGGCAACAACGGTCGCGGCGGGCGTTCGCTGTATCGCGCCGCGCTGCGCAACGTCGATGGCTCGCTCACCGCCGATCCGATCGAGATCGCGGAGAACGTGCAGGATCTGCAGTTGCGCTATCTCGTCGGCAGCGGCAACACCGCCACGTACGTGGACGCCAGTGTCGTCACCAACTGGAGCAACGTCAGTGCCGTCCGCGTGCGGCTGACACTGACCGGCACGGTAGCGGTCGGCACCGACGGCGCACCCCTGACCCGGTGGATGCAACACACCATCGCTCTGAGGAACCGGACATGAAGCCAATACGCCCACCCCGCCGCCAGCAAGGCGCGGCCCTCGTCACGGTGCTGGTCCTGTTGCTGGTGATGACCCTGCTCGGCATCGTCAGCGTCCGCGCGACGGTGCTCGAGGAACGCATGAGCGCCGGCATGCTCGACCGCAGCCTGGCGTTCCAGGCGGCGGAGGCGGCGCTGCGCGAAGGCGAGCGGCGCGCCACCGCGGTCGCGTTCCCGGCGTCCGGTTGCACCAGCGGCGTGTGCGGCATTCCCGACCCTTCCGCCGCGCCCGTGTGGGAGAGCGCCACCGTGTGGGCCAACGCCCCGGAGGCGCAGACCGAATTCGAAGGCCTGGTCGATCCGCCGCGCTACATCGTGGAGCTGATCGCCACCGACGTGCCGGGCACCGGCAGCAGCGGGGATTGCAGCACCAGCGGCGACGTCAGCGGGGTGGAGTGCGACGTCACGGGCACGCAACGCCGCTTCCGCATCACCGCGCGCAGCCAGTCGGAAACCGACGGCGACGGCCGCGCCGTCGTGGTGCTGCAGTCGATCCTGGCCGCGGAATGAGCTGAGGGGACATCATGAAAACCACGCGATCGACCCGCCTCTCCACGCTGATGCTGGCGTGCCTGGCCACCTGCGCGGGCGGCACCGCCCAGGCGGTGAACTTTCCTTCCGTGCCGCTCGAATCCGGCGTGCTGTACCCGCCGCCGAACGTGCGTTTCATCCTCGACGATTCGGGCTCGATGAATCTGATCGCGATGCCCGCGGAGCTCGAGGATCCGACCGACACCTCGGGCAACGGCGCCACACGCGCCCTCGATCCGCTGCGCGTCACCGACGCCAGCCACGTGCACAACTCGATCCACTACAACCCGGCCACGACCTACCTGCCGTGGATGACGGCGAGCGGCTCGCGCCTGGCGGCCGCCAACTACAACTCGGCGTCGCGCGACACCTCCACCCTGGGCAGCGCCTACGACCTGCGCACGACGACGCAGACGTTCTTCGTGCCCAAGACGCCGCCCACCACGAGCACCAATGCGACGGACTACTGGCGCTGGATGATCATCGGCAACGACGCGCCGTCGGCCCAGCGCGGAAAGGTCTACAAGACGCAGTACGCCAACCCTCCGGCGGGCTATCCGATCGACAATCGCGACAGCAACAGCGGCATGCAGGCGCTGACCAACATCGCCGTGCCGGCGAACACCGCGCAAATGGTGGTCAGCCTCTCCGGCGGCACGCATGGCGACAACAACAATGCCACCAACGAGGACGGCGACGGTGCCGACCTCTATTTGCGCAACAGCGCGGCGCCGACGACATCGAACTACGATTACCGCTCGACCGGCGACGACAACGACGAGACGATCTCGGTCATGTTCCCGGCCTCCGGCACGTGGCGCGCGGGCATCTCGGCTTCGTCGCGCTATCGCAACGTGGTGGCGACGGTGACGTTCTACACCACCGTCGCCGAAGAGCTGCCCAACGCGTCGCGCACCACCGTCGCGCTGGAAAAGCAGAACTACGCCAACTGGTACGCCTACCACCGTTCGCGCATGAAGGTGGCGAAGGCCGGCGCCAGCGAAGCCTTCTCCTCGCTCGATCTGAATCTTCGCATCGGCTACGACAGCATCAACCGCGGCACGGGCGTGCCGTTCGACATCCCGGTCGACAACGACGACGGCCTGTTCCGCGACGAGAACAAGGAGGAGTGGTACGAGCGCCTCCACGCCGAGGACGCCGACGGCAGCACCTATCTGCACCGCGCCCTGCAACGTGCCGGCAATTACTTCTCCGACACCGAAAGCGCGAGCAGCCCGTACCGCACCTCGAGCAACGACGACATCCTGGCCTGCCGCCAGAACTTCGCGATCCTCACCACGGACGGCTACTGGAATTCGACGAGCGGTTACACGGATGTCGGCGATGCCGACGGCACCGCCGGCCCGGACACGCACAGCGGCCCGGACGATCCGGATTTCATCTACGAGGTGGAGCGCCCGTACCAGGACAATCTTGCCCTGTCGGCCGCGCGCCGTGCCGACACGCTCGCCGACGTGGCGATGCACTACTGGAAGACCGACCTCGCCCCGGACTACGACAACACCGTGCCGAGCTCGACCGACGATCCGGCGTTCTGGCAACACATGGTGACCTTCGGCGTGTCGATCGGCCTGGAAGGCACCCTCGATCCCGCCACCGACGTCGGACTGATCGAAATCGGTTCGAAGGAGTGGCCCGACACGCGCCCCGACAGCCCGAGTTCCGTCAACGCAACGCGCATCGACGACCTGTTGCATGCCTCGGTCAACGGACGCGGCGACTTCGTCGTGGCCTCCAACACCTCGGAATTCGCGAACGCGCTGACCGGCGCCTTCGCGCTGCTCGATTCGCGCACCGGCGCCGGCTCCAACGTCTCCACCAACAGCACTTCGACGCAGAACGAGCGTTACGTATTCCAGGCGAGCTACGACACCGGCCGCTGGAACGGCACGCTGAAGGCGTTCGCGGTCGAGAACGGCAGCGTGGCGGACGAGGCGACCTGGGTCGCGACGACGCCCGCGTACGGCAGCCGCCACCTCTTCACCTGGGACACCGACGAGGACGAAGGAGCCGCCTTCCCGACCGATGCCCAGGTCACGGCGCTCGACCGCAGCGCGCGTGCGGCAGGCCCGGTGAGCGGCGCCGACAACGCCGCCTACCTCGCGGGCGACCGCAGCGGCGAGAGCGAAGGCCTGCGCCGCCGCGACTCGACCATCGGCGACATCGCGAATTCCTCGCCGTTCTACGATGCGCACACCGAGGCCATCTACGTGGGCTCCAACGACGGCATGCTGCACGCCTTCGACGAGCACACCGGCGTGGAAATCATGGCCTACGTGCCCAGCCAGATCGATTTCGACGACCTCGGCGAACTCAGTTCGCCGATCTACGAGCACCGCTATTTCGTCGACGGCCCCATGGTGGTCACGAACTTCGCCCAGACGCCCAACCAGAACATCCTCATCGGTTCGCTCGGCCGCGGCGGCAAGTCGCTGTTCGCGCTCGACGTCACCGACGTGCGCTCGTTCGACGGCAACGACGTGATGTGGGAGATCGTCGATGCCGACCTCGGCAACGTGCTGGGCGAACCGCTGATCACCAAGACCCAGGACGGCACGCCGGTCGCGATCGTGGGCAACGGCCTCAACAGCGGCTCCGGCGAGGCGGTGTTGTTCGTGATCAACCTGTCGAGTGGCGCCTACACCAAGATCCGGACCGGCGAGGCCGGCGACAACGGCCTGTTCGCGCCGCGCGGCTGGGACGACGACAACGACCGCCTGGTCGACCGAGTGTTCGCGGCGGACTACCGCGGCAACGTCTGGAAGTTCGATTTCACCGGCTCGACGCCCGCGCTGGCCCTGGGAGGCGAGCCGATGTTCAGCACGCCGGCCGGTCAACCGCTTTCCAGCGGCCTGGCGCTGGCCAAGAACCAGGAAACCGGCAAGCTGTTCGTGTTCTTCGGCTCGGGTTCCTACTTCACCACCGACGACAGCCAGGACGAGACGATCCAGAGCCTGTACGCGGTGATCGACAACAACGAGACCGTGGCCCGCAACGAACTGCAGGAACGCGACATCGAAGTCGTGGCCGTGGTGGGCTCGTTCCCGGTGCGCGCCTTCGAGGCCGCCAACACCCTGCCTGCGGCGGCCAAGGGCTGGTACATCGATTTCGACACGCCGACGCCGGGCGAGCGCGTGATCACGCGGCCGTTCGTGCTCAACGATGCGCTGATCTTCGCCACGCGCATTCCGCCCTTCGACCAGGAAGATGCCTGCTCGCCGGGCGGCTCGGGCTACATCAACGGCATCGATGCCTTCAACGGCACGAGTTTCACGGCCTCGGCGATCGCGGGCCAGATCCACGACGGTCGCACGATCCCCGGCTCGGTCGGCGGCCTGCCGATCGGCTCGGTCGACCTCGGCATCAACATGCCGACCCAGCCCACCATCATCGACGGCGTGCTCGTGGTGGGCGGCTCGGAGGGCGAACTGGGCTGGATCAGGCTGCCGCCGAGCACCGGCACCCTCGGCGAGAGCCGTTCCTCGTGGCGCGAAATCGAGGGCAACTGATCATGACTCGCCCATCCCTGGCACGCGCGCGCGGTTTCACGCTGATCGAGCTCATGGTGGTGGTGGCGCTGATCGGCGTCCTGCTGGCGTTCGCGATCCCGGCCTATCGCGATTCGGTGCGCAACTCGCGCCGCGCCGTGGCGCAGACCTGTCTGACGGAAGGCGCGCAGTTCATGGAGCGCTTCTACACGACCAACCTGCAGTACCACCAGACGCGCCCCACGGCGGCCGTGCCGGTGCCGGTGGCCGTCGCGGCGCCGGGCGCGTGCACGCAGGACATCTCGGCGTTCTATACGGTGGGCTTCGACGAAGACAACCCGCCGACGGCCACGACCTACAACCTCGTCGCCATCCCGCAGGACGACCAGGCCGAGGACGCCTGCGGCACGCTGACGCTCGACAACACCGGCGCACGCGGCCAGTCGTCCGGCACGCTCGCCGACTGCTGGCGCTGAGGTCTCGCGAAGGGGGCCTCAGGCCCCCACCACCTCGTAGCAGGGCCGGTACTCGCCCGACATCTTCATGCGCTTCTGCGTGACGAAGGCGCGCAGCAGTTCGTCGAGGGCGCGCATCACTTCGGGTTCGCCGTCGATGCGGAACGGGCCGAACTGTTCGATGGCGCGCATGCCGTCTTCCTTCACGTTGCCGGCCACGATGCCCGAGAAGGCGCGGCGCAGGTCGGCGGCCAGCAGGTGGGCGGGCTGGTCGCGATGCAGTTTCAGGCGCGCCATGTTCTCGTGCGTGGGCGCGAACGGGTGCTGGAATTCCGGCTGGATGCGCAGCGACCAGTTGAAGAAGAAGGCGTCCTTGTTGTCCAGGCGGTGGGTGCGCACCTTCTCGACGCCGCGCACCATGTAGCGCGCGACTTCGGCCGGGTTGTCGACGATGATGCGGTAGCGCTGCGCCACCTGTTCGCCGAGCGCCATGCGCAGGAACTGGTCGATCTGCTCGAAATACGCCGCGGCCTGGTGCGGGCCGGTGAACACCAGCGGGAACGGCATGCCGGCGTTGTCCGGGTGCAGCAGGATGCCGAGCAGGTAGAGGATCTCCTCGGCCGTGCCCACGCCGCCGGGGAACACGATGATGCCGTGGCCGGTGCGCACGAAGGCCTCGAGGCGCTTCTCGATGTCCGGCATGATCACCAGCGAATTGACGATCGGGTTCGGCGATTCGGCCGCGATGATGCCGGGCTCGGTGATGCCGATGTAGCGGTTCGGGCGGCGGCGCTGCTTGGCGTGCGCGATGGTGGCGCCCTTCATCGGGCCCTTCATCGCGCCCGGGCCGCAGCCGGTGCAGATGTCGAGGCCGCGCAGGCCGAGCTCGTAGCCCACGCTCTTGGTGTAGAGGTATTCGTCGCGGCCGATCGAGTGGCCGCCCCAGCACACGATCATGTTGGGATCCAGGTGCGGGCGCAGCACGCGCGCATTGCGCAGGATCTCGAACACCGCGTTGGTGATGCCGTGCGAGTCGCCGAGATCGAACTTGCCGCTGCCCTGGATCTCGCTCGCCACGTAGGCGATGTCGCGCACCACGGCGAACAGCAGTTCGGCCACGCCGACGATGATCTTGCCGTCGACGAAGGCCTGGGCCGGCGCGTGCGTGAGTTCGAGCTTGATGCCGCGGTCCTGCTGCTGCACCTGGATGTCGAAATCGGGGAAGCGCTCCTGCGCGGCGCGCGGGTCGTCGCTGGTGGAGCCGGAGGTGAGCACGGCCAGCGCGCAGCGGCGCAGCAGTTCGTGCAGGCCGCCGGAGGAGGCGTCGCGCAGGCGCTGCACTTCGCTGCGGGAAAGGATATCGAGGCCGCCGCGCGGGGAGATGCGGGCGTTGACGGTCGTAGCGGGCATTTCGGGTCTGCTTCTTTCTATCGGTCGATTCTGGACCGACAACTATGACACAGATGTGAGCCTGGCCTCGGGCACTCCCTTCTCCACCCAGCGGGCGTCGAAGCCGCGCTCGGTGAGCAGGAAGGTGGCCGAGGCGCTGCGGCGCCCCGTGTCGCAATAGACGATCAGGGGACGCGAGGCGTCCATGCTGCGCACTTCGCTCCGCAGGCGGCGCAGCGGCAGGCTCACCGCACCGGCGAGGTGGCCGCGGGCGAACTCCTCGGGCAGGCGCACGTCGACCAGGATGGCGCCCTGCGGCATGGCATCGAGGTTGGCGCGGTGCATGAGCGGATCGCGCAGCAGGCGGGCGAAATCCTGCGCCGCCAGGCGCACCAGCGAGGCGCGCGTGAGGGCGCGCACGGTGGCGTTGCGCGGGTCGCCCGAGACCAGGGCCTCCTCGCCGAAGCCCTGGCCCTGGCCGATGCGGTCGAGCTCGCGCTCGTTGCCGTCGGGATCCTTCAGCAACACCTGGCACAGGCCGTCGGTGACCACGTAGTAGTAATCGCCGGCCTCGCCCTGGCGGATGATGTCTTCGCCCGGGGCGAATTCCACCTGCTCCACGCTGGCGATGATCTGCGCGATGTTGGCCGGCGGGATGCGGTGGAAGGCGGCGTTGCGCAGCATGGCGCTCATCCAGTCCTGCGCTTCGCCCTCGTCGACGTCGCGCACGTCGACGGCACCGGTCTGGGCCCAGGTCAGCATCAGGTCGAGCCGCACGCGATCGATGAAAAGCACCTGCGCCGGCCGCGTGCAAGTCGCGGTGACCGCGCGCTTCTCGCCCGAGGACAGCGCGTAGCGCGATTCCTCGGTGTCGCCGGCGACCAGTCGCGAACCCAGTTCGCTCACCAGTTCCACTTCGCCCGAAACCAGATACGCCACCGTCTTCGCGCTGTCGCCGCGATGGAACAGCACCTGCCCCGGCTGGTAGCCCGCGAGATAGCTGTGGCGCGCCAGTTCGGCGCGGTCGGCCGGCGAGAGCGAGTGCGTGGGGACGAAATGGCGGAAGACGCTGAGGTTGATCATCTCGCGGCGGTTGTTCTTCCCTGCTTTTGCCGAAGCCTGCCGCCACGACGGGGCGGGGTCAAGACGCGCGCGCATTCCATGCTCCCTCGATACCGCGACCTGCGGCACCACGGGAACGTACGCGCGCTCGCGCGCGCACGCGGCAACGCGCCGCCCGCAACGAAAAACGGCCGGATCGCTCCGGCCGTTTTCCTGTACGCGTTGCGGTGAAGCTTAGAACTTGTAGCGGAAGCCCACCTGCAGCGACCACTGCGAGATGCCGTTGGTCTGGCCATCGGCGTCGGTCGGCACGCCGACCGCGGTCGGCTGGCCGAACTGCGTGCCCGTGCGGTAGTTGTACACGTAGCGGCCGTCGTGGATGCCCACCAGCGTCGCCACCGACTCGTTGGCGTTGAAGCCGTAGTCGAGGATGTGGCCCCAGTCGTCGTTGATCAGGTTGCCGACGTTCTGGATGTCGAGCCACACCTCCGAGCGGTGCTCCTTGAAGAAGCCCGGCAGTTCCTGGCTGAAGCGCAGGTCGAAGGTGTTGACCCAGCCGGCGTGGAAGCCGTTCTCCGGCGCGTAGGTGCCGGCGTACTGCGGCAGCTCCGGATGGTCGTTGAGCCAGTTGAAGAACGCATCTTCCGCGGCCTGGTTCGGCGTGAACACGCCCGAGTTCGAGATGCTGCCGAACAGCACGTCGCCACGGCCGTTGGGCACGTAGAACAGGTCGTTGAAGGTGCGGCTGTCGCCGTTCGCGTCGCCGGTGAAGATGTACGAGAACGGACGGCCGCTGCGGCCTTCGTAGAACAGGCCCACGCTGGTGGCGTAGTCGCCGAAGAAGGCATGCTGCCAGTTCAGCGAACCGGTGAAGCGGTCCTTGATCTCGTAACGGGCGGTGTTGGCCAGCTCTTCGTTGGTGCTGAAGTTGTACTGGCTGCCGAAGCCCGAACCGGCCGTGGAACTCGTGAGCGCGCCCACTTCGTCGGCGTTGGTGTAGGTGTAGCCCACCGACCACGACCAGTCGCTTTCGGCCGTGAACGGCTTCTGCAGCATGAGCGTGAGCTGCTGGCTCTTGCCCTTGTTGGTGTTCTCCAGCAGGTAAACGTCGCCGAAGTACGAGTTGCGGCCGAAGCGGTTGGCCGAGGTCGACAGGAAGTTCGGCGCCGTCGGGTTCCAGAACAGCGCGCGGCCGTCCGGACCCAGGAAGCCCGGGCCGATGTTGAGCGTGTTGTAGAACAGTGCGTTCTCGACTTCCGTCATCAGCACTTCGGCGGTGGCGACCACGCCCCACCAGGGCAGCTCATGGTCGAACGCCAGGTTGGCCTTCCACACCGAGGGCAGCTCGAAGTCTTCGGCGATCACGTTGACGTTGCGCACGGCCGTGCCGGCCGGCGGCACCGACGGGTTCAGGCCGTCCGGCGTGAACGGCACGTTGGCGAAGTCGGTGATGTTGGTGAAGCTGATGAAGTTCAGGCCCGTGCTCTGGTACGAGTTGCTCACCCACACGTTCGGCGCATCGCCCTGGAACAGGCCCAGGCCGCCGCGCAGCTGGGTCGGACGCTCCCAGTCGAAGGTGTAGTTGAAGCCGAAGCGCGGCTGGATGATGAAGTCGCCGTCATACGTATTGCTGTTGTCCAGACCGAAGCCGCCGTTCGGGCAGTCCGAACCGCCGGTGCCGTTGGGCACGCGCGGCTGGGCGAAGCAGCTATTGAAAGTCGGCTGCGGATCGGTTTCGGGACGGTCGGCGCGGATGCCGAAGTTCAGCGTCAGGTTCGCCGTGGCGTACCAGGTGTCCTGCACGAACAGGCCGAGGTTGGTGGCCGAGAACTGCGCCGGGATCGAGCCGGGCGAGGTTTCCAGGCTCACGTCGTAGTCGAAGTACTCGCCGTTCTCGAAGGCGTCCAGGCCGTAGAAGCTGTAGTTGCCCCAGGCGTCCTGCAGGAAGAAGTTGTAGATCTCGTTGTCGCTGTACTCGGCGCCGAACTTGATGTCGTGGTCGCCCACCGTCCAGGTGCCGGCCGCGAAGTAGTTCCAGGTTTCCGTCGTGAGCGCATTGCCCATCGAGCTGCGCTCGGTGCCCAGGCGGATGAAGTCGCCGGCGGTGATCTGGTTGTTCGGGTTGCCGTCGTCGAAGTAGATCTGGATGGCCGGCGCGTTGGTCGGGGTGACGCGGATCGCCGAGTAGTCGCGGTAGGAGGCCTTGAACTCGGTCGAGAAGGTGTCGCTCCAGTCGCTGAAGACCTGGCCGACGTAGCTTTCCACCGACTTGACGTGGTTGTACCAGTTCGAGCTCAGGGCCAGCGCGCTGGCGGTCGAGCCTTCCGGACGCACGCGCGTCTGTTCCAGATCGCTGTAGCGGAAGTTGGCGCGGTGGTCTTCGCTGATGTTCCAGTCGAACTTGACCGCCTTCTCTTCCAGCTCGGTGTCGCCGTTGCCGGTCAGGCCGCCGGCATCGAAGCCGTAGACGTCGCGCGCGATGCGCTGGACTTCGGCCACGTCGGCGGCATCGAAGTCGCCGCCGGCGCCGAGCGGAGTGTTGGCGAGGTCGGGAGCCGGCTTGCCGCGGGTGTACTTCTCGTAGTTGGCGAAGAAGAACAGGCGATCCTTGAGGATCGGGCCGCCCAGCGTGGCGCCGTAGGTTTCTTCCTTGGTGAACTCGGAGAACTCGGCCTCGGTGAGCGGATGCTCGCCGAACCAGTCGCCGTCGCGCATGTAGCCGTAGACCGAGCCGTGGAACTCGTTGGTGCCCGACTTGGTGACGGCGTTGACGTTGGCGCCGGCCGCGCCGGAGTAGATCACGTCGTAATTCGACAGGCTGATGTCGATGGCTTCGATGGTTTCCATCGAGGCCGGCTGGCGCTGGGTCGGCAGGTTGTTGCCTTCCAGGCCGAAGGTGTCGCTGGCCGAGACGCCGTCGATGGTGATCTTGTTGAAGCGCGGGTTCTGGCCGCCGGCCGAGATCGAGCCCGAGGCGCGATCGGTGAAGGCCACGCGCGGGTCGAGGCGCATGTAGTCCTGGATGTTGCCGTTGATCGACGGCAGGGCCTCGATGTCCTGGCGCGAAACGCTGGTGCCGGCGCCCATGCTCTCGGCGGAGAACACGCTCACGCCCGCGGCGGCGACGACTTCCACCGCTTCGAGTTCGGTGGTGGCGGCCGGATCGAGATCGACGTTGACGCTGGAGGTTTCACCCAGCAGCAGGAAGACGTTTTCCGAGGCTTCGCCCGTGTAGCCTTCGCGCTGCACCGTCACCGTGTAGGGACCGCCGACGCGCAGACCGCGCGCGGAATAGCGGCCGTCGGCATCGGTGGTGGCGCGGCTGGTGGTGCCCGAAGGGGTGTGGACGATGGTCACCTGGGCGCCGGCCAGCGGAGCGCCGTCGACGGAGGTGATGCGGCCGGCCAGGTTGGCGGCCGTGTTCTGCGCGTAGACCGACGGAGCGGTGGCGAGCAGGACGGCGAGTGCGCCGGCAAGGCGCGTGACTCGGAGCTGTTTTTTCATTGATGAAAACCCTTTCCCGGACAGGTGGATACGAAGCCCGCGCCCCTTGGCGTCGACTCGTTAACCGCAGTTTAACAGCAGTCGGTGACAGATTTGTAACCCGTCACCCGGTCGTCACGTCGCAGGCGCGAGGTAGCCGGCGACGCCGTCGAGGAACATCTGCACCGACAACGTGACCAGCAACATGCCCATCAAGCGTTCCACGGCGGTCAAGACACGGGTGCCGAGCACTTTGTAAAGATAGGTGGCGGAAAACAGGATCACCGCCGTGCCGAGCCAGGCCAGGAACAGCGCCAGGCTCCATTCCGCCAGCCGGTCGGGCTCCTGGCTTCCCATCAGGATCACCGCCGCCATGCCCGAAGGGCCGGCCACCAGCGGGATGGCCATGGGCACGATGAAGGGCTCGCCCTCGGGGATTTCCCCCAGCAGGCCTTCGGGCGGCGGGAAGATCATGCGCAGGCCGATCAGGAACAGCACGATGCCGCCGGCGATCGACACCGACTCCTGCCGGATGTGCATGGCGTCGAGCACGATCTTGCCGGCCCACAGGAACGCGAACAGCACGCCCAGGGCGATCAGCAGCTCGCGCACGAGCACGACGCGGCGCCGGGCGGGCGCCAGCGGCTTGAGCAGGCTGAGGAAGACCGGGACGTTGCCGAGCGGATCGAGGATCAGGAACAGCAGGATGGTGGCGGAGACGATGGTCATGGGGCGACCCCGAGGATGCGACCCCGATACGGCGCGCCCGCGGCGCTGAGCAACTGCACGCAGGCCGGCGCGTACTCGGCGGCTTCCGGCACTTCGCCGGGGTTCTCGGCGAACCAGGCCTTGCCGCGCAGCGCCGTACGCATCGGCCCCGGCTGCAGGCCATGGAGCCGTACGGACGAGCACTCCGTCTCTTGATGCAAGACTGCGAGCACCCCGACCAAACCCTGCTTGGCGATGCCGTAGCCGCCCCAGAACGCCTTGCCGGCGCGCTCGGGATCGTCGAGCACGAACACCACGGCCGCATCGCTGCGCTGGCGCAGCAGCGGCAGCAACGCGCGCGTGAGCAGCAGCGGCGCCACCAGGTTCACCTGCAAGGCCCGCAGCAGATCCTCGACCGGGGTGTTCTCGATCGAGGCCAGGCCCTTGAACTCGGCCGCGCAGTGCAGCACGCCGTCGAGGCCACCGCAGTCGCGCTGCAGCGCCTCGGCCAGATCGGCGTAGTCGTCGGGCGTGGCGCCTTCCAGATCGAGCGGATAGATCGCCGGCTCCTTCGCGCCCGATTGCAGGAGCAAGTCGTAGAGCCGGTTGAGCTTGGGCACGCGGCGCCCGAGCAGCACCACCGTGGCGCCGGCCGCGGCGCAGGCGCGCACCGCGGCCTCGCCGAGCGCGCCGTTGGCGCCGGTCACGAGGATGGTGCGGCCGGCCAGCGCATCGGCGGCGGGTTGCAGCTCGCGCAGCTGCGGCATCAGGCCGCCTTCTGGGCGTCGGCCACCATGCGCGCGAGTTCGCCCTTCTCGTGCAGCTCGACGGTGATGTCGCAGCCGCCGATCAACTCGCCATGGATGAAGAGCTGGGGGAACGTCGGCCAGTTCGAATAGCGCGGCAGGTTGGCGCGCACCTCGGGATCTTCCAGCACGTTGACCGAGTGGAACTCGGCCCCGCAGGCCTTCAGCGCCTGCACCACACGGCTGGAGAAACCGCACATCGGGAACTGCGGCGTGCCCTTCATGAAGAGCACGATGGGAGCGCGTTCGACTTCCGCCTGGATGCGGTCCTGGATGGTCATGGGGAAACTCCGGCAAACAGCTATGCCAGAATTGTAGTTCCCCTAGCCACGAGACGCGAAGCCATGGCGATCGAACTTCCTCCCCTGCCCTACGAGCGCAACGCGCTCGAGCCGCACATCTCGGCCGAGACCCTGGATTTCCACTACGGCAAGCACCACCAGGCCTACGTCACCAACCTCAACAACCTGATCAAGGGCACCGAGTTCGAGAACGCCGACCTCGTGACCATCGTGAAGAAGTCGCAGGGCGGCGTCTTCAACAACGCGGCGCAGGTGTGGAACCACACCTTCTACTGGAATTGCATGAAGCCCGCCGGCGGCGGCGAACCCACTGGCAAGCTGGCCGAGGCCATCAACAAGGCCTTCGGTTCCTTCTCCGCCTTCAAGGAAGAGTTCACCAAGACCTGCATCGGCACCTTCGGCTCGGGCTGGAGCTGGCTGGTGCAGCGTCCCGACGGTTCGCTGGGCCTCGCCAGCACCTCGAACGCCGCCACGCCGCTCACCGGGGCCGACAAGCCGCTGATGACCTGCGACGTGTGGGAACACGCCTACTACATCGACTACCGCAACGCCCGCCCGAAGTATCTCGAGCACTTCTGGAACCTGGTGAACTGGGACTTCGTCGCCAGCCAGATGGCCTGATGCCTTGACCGCCTCGCAGGCTCCGCTGCTCGCCCTGCACGAGGTCGGTTGCGACATCGCCGCGCACGCCATCGTGCGCGGCGTTTCCTTCGAGCTGCAGCCCGGCGAACTGGGCTGCCTGCTCGGCCCCAGCGGCTGCGGCAAGACCACGCTGCTGCGCGCGATCGCGGGATTCCAGCCGCTGAAGACCGGCGCCATTGCCCTTCGCGGGCGGGACGTTTCGGGACTACCGCCGGAATCCCGCGAACTTGGCTTCGTGTTCCAGGACCTCGCGCTGTTCCCGCACCTGGACGTGGGCGACAACGTCGCCTTCGGCCTGCAGGCCCTGCCGCGTGGCGAACGCGCGCCCCGCGTGCGGGAAACCCTCGCATTGCTCGGCCTGCAGGATTTCGCGGCGCGTTATCCGCACGAACTTTCCGGCGGCCAGCAGCAGCGCGTGGCGCTGGCGCGCTCGCTGGCGCCGCGCCCGGATCTGCTCCTGCTCGACGAACCTTTCTCGAGCCTCGATTCGCATCTGCGTGCCACGCTGCGCGGAGAGTTGCGCGCGCTGCTCAAGCGTCTGGGCATCGGCGCACTGCTGGTGACGCACGACCAGGACGAGGCCTTCGCTTTCGCCGACCGCGTCGGCGTGATGCACGCCGGCCGCCTCGAACAATGGGCGCCGA
>CAMLOR010000050.1 GCA_946481615.1 uncultured Aquimonas sp. | reverse complement strand
TCCGCGCCACGCCGCAGTGGTTCATCTCGATGGACCAGGCCGGCCTGCGCGCCAATGCGCTGGCCGCCATCCGCGAGATCGGCGAGCAGGGCGGCTGGTTCCCCGACTGGGGCGAGGCGCGCATCACCGCGATGATCGAGGGCCGTCCCGATTGGTGCATCTCGCGCCAGCGCACCTGGGGCGTGCCGATCGCGCTGTTCGCGCACCGGCAGACGCACGAGCCGCACCCGCGCACGCCCGAGTTGATGCGCGCGGTGGCGCAGCGCGTGCAGGATCACGGTGTCGATGTCTGGTACCAGCTCGATGCGCGCGAACTGCTCGGCAGCGAGGCCGATCAGTACGACAAGGTCACCGACATCCTCGACGTCTGGTTCGATTCGGGCGTCACGCATGAAGGCGTGCTGGCCGCGCGCGGCCTGGGCAAGCCGGCCGACATGTATCTCGAAGGCTCCGACCAGCATCGCGGCTGGTTCCAGAGCTCGCTGCTCACCGGCATCGCGATGAACGGCAAGGCGCCGTATCGCCAGGTGCTCACGCACGGCTTCACCGTCGATGCGCAGGGCCGCAAGATGTCGAAATCGCTCGGCAACGTGGTGGCCCCGCAGCAGGTGCTCGACAGCCTCGGTGCCGACGTGCTGCGCCTGTGGGTGGCCGGCACCGATTACCGCAACGAGATCGCCGCCAGCGACGAGATCCTCAAGCGCAGCGCCGACGCCTACCGCCGCATCCGCAACACGGCGCGCTTCCTGCTCGGCAACCTGGCCGGTTTCGACCCGGCCGTGCATCTGCTGCCAAACGGGCAATTGCTGCCGCTCGATGCCTGGGCCGTGCATCGTGCATTGCAGGTGCAGGAGCAGATCACCGCCGCGTACACGCGCTACGACTTCCCCGAGATCGTGCAGATGCTGAGCAACTTCTGCACCGTCGATCTGGGCGCGGTGTATCTCGACATCACCAAGGATCGCCTCTACACCATGCAGGAAGATTCGCGCGGCCGCCGTTCGGCGCAGAGCGCGATGTTCCGCATCGCCGAAGCCTTCGTGCGCTGGATCGCGCCCATCCTCTCGTTCACGGCCGACGAGATCTGGCGCTACCTGCCCGGCAAGCGCGAGGAGAACGTGCTGTTCGCGACGTGGTACGACGGCCTCGCGCCGCTCGCCGCGGACGCGCCGCTGTCGGCTGCCGATTTCGACCGCTTGCTGGAGCTGCGCGATGCCGCTGCGAAGGTGCTCGAGCCGATGCGCGCCGCCGGCGAGATCGGTGCGGGCCTCGAGGCGGAAATCGAAATCCCGGTCGATGCCGCCACCGAAGCGAAGTTGCGTCCGGCTGCGGACGAGCTGCGCTTCTTCTTCATCACTTCGGACGTGCGGTTGAAGGCGGGTGAGGGCGGCGTGACGGCGAAGGCCACGACGAACGCCAAGTGCATCCGCTGCTGGCACTACCGCGCCGATGTGGGCTCGAACCCGGAACATCCGGAAATCTGCGGCCGCTGCGTCGTCAACGTCGACGGCGCGGGCGAAGACCGCCGGTGGTTCTGATGATGCGTCCGAAGCCGAGCGCGCTGTCGTGGCTGGTCCTGTCGGCCGTGATCGTCGCGCTCGATCTGTGGACCAAGCAGATCGCGCTCGACCACCTGCGCTACGAGGAAATCGTCCCGGTGTTCGGCGACTGGTTCAACTGGCGCCTCACCTACAACACCGGCGCGGCCTTCAGTTTCCTGCGCGATGCCGGCGGCTGGCAGCGCTGGTTCTTCAGCGCGCTGGCGGTGGGCGTGAGCGCGCTGCTGGCGTTCTGGCTGTCGCGCCTGCCGCGCCACGACTGGCGGCAGGCCCTGCCGTTCGCGCTCATCATCGGCGGTGCGCTCGGCAATCTCGTCGATCGCGTGCGCTTCGGCCACGTGGTGGACTTCATCGACGTGGTCTATTGGCCCGGCAAGCACTGGCCGGCCTTCAACATCGCCGATTCGGCCATCGTCTGCGGCGCCGTCGGCCTGGCGCTGTTCACGGTGCTGGCGCCGCACAAGGCGCCGGGCGAGCGATAATCGCGACATGGACGTCCTGCTCGCCAATCCCCGCGGTTTCTGCGCCGGCGTCGACCGCGCCATCGAGATCGTGAAACGCGCCATCGACACGCTGGGCGCGCCGATCTACGTGCGCCACGAAGTGGTGCACAACCGCTACGTGGTGGACGATCTCAAGCAGCGTGGCGCCGTCTTCGTGGAAGAACTCGACGAAGTGCCCGACGGCGCCACCGTGATCTTCAGCGCGCACGGCGTCTCGCAGGCGGTGCGCGCCGAAGCCGAGCGCCGCGGCCTCAAGGTGTTCGACGCCACCTGCCCGCTGGTCACCAAGGTCCACATCGAAGTGGCGCGCCACTGCCGCGCAGGGCGTGACGTGGTGCTGATCGGCCACGCCGGCCATCCGGAAGTGGAAGGCACGATGGGCCAGTGGCGGCGCGAACACGGCGCGGGCCACATCCATCTCGTCGAAGACGTCGAAGACGTCGGGAAGCTCGTTGTAACGCAGCCGGACAACCTGGCCTACACCACGCAGACCACGCTTTCGGTGGACGACACGCGCGAAGTGATCGCCGCGCTGCAGCGCCGCTTCCCGAAAGTGCAGGGCCCCAAGCACGACGACATCTGCTATGCCACGCAGAACCGCCAGGACGCCGTGCGGCGGCTGGCCGCGGACGCGGATCTCGTGCTGGTGGTGGGTTCGGCCAACAGTTCCAACTCCAACCGCCTGCGCGAATTGGCCGAACGCGACGGCGTGGAAGCGCATCTCATCGACGGCGCCGGCGACATCGACCCGCGCTGGATCGCCGGCAAGCGCCGCGTGGGCGTCACGGCCGGCGCCTCGGCGCCGGAACTGCTGGTGCGCGGCGTGCTGGATCGCCTGCGCGAGCTGGGCGCGGAGTCGGTCGGCGAACTGGAAGGCGAACCCGAGAACGTCGTGTTCGCGCTGCCGAAGGAGCTGCGCGTGGTGCTCGTCGACTGACCGTTGTTCCCGCGCAGGCGGGAACCCGCGTGCGCGCAGTTCCGATACACCTCGCACCTGGATTCCCGCCTGCGCGGGAATGACGAGCCCGCGTCATCGTCGTCCCAGCGAAGGCGGGGACCCAGTGACTTCGCTCTGCGCACGCCGCGAGTCACTGGATTCCCGCCTGCGCGGGAATGACGGACGTTAGTCACTCGTCCATGTCGTTGTCGGCGCTCGCAACCTGCGCCTGCAACTGCATCGCCCACTCGTCGCGCGTCACCGAACCGTCGCTGTCGCTGTCGATGTTGGCGAACACCAGGTCGTCGTCGTCGAGGGCTGCGATCTCGGCTTCGGTGAGCGCACCGTCGCCGTTCTCGTCGCCGCTCTGGAAGCGCGTCTCGAGCGCCTGTTCGAGCGTCGCGGGCGAAGACAGCGAGCCGGCCGGCGTGTCGGTCGTATCGGTATCGGTCGAGGCCGTCGTCACGCCTTCGGCCAGCGGCTGCTCAGGCTGCTCGGCATCCTGCATGATCTGCTCGCTGCTTTCGGCAGGTTGCAACGAGTCTTCGGGCGCCGGCATGGTGTCTTCCGTCATTTCGTCGGTGGCCGGTTCCGCCATGTCGTCCGCGGGGAGCGGTTGCACTTCTTCTTCCTGCGCCTGCACGCCCGCCGCGAACGCGAACGAACCCAGTGCGAAGCCGAGCGTGGCCAATCGGTTTGCCTTGTTCATGGGGATCTCCTGCTGGGGAACGGACGAGGTCCGTTCCCTGGTCGATCCACGATGCGTGCCACGCCGAGGTCGCTTGCCGGCGCCTCACTTGCCGAGTTGTCGACGCACCTCGTCGACGGAGGTACCGACCCGCGCGACGGCATCGCGCAGTTCGGCTTCCGTGGCGCGGAAAGTCATCATCCAGTAGTTGAGATCGAAGGGCGTGGCGAGCGACACGCGGCGCGTCTGCGCCGGCACGGCGGGCGGCGGCTCGCCGGTGGCCAGGATGGCGGGCGGTTCGACGCGTCCGCGCATGGCCGCGTTCTGGAACTCGCATTCCACCAGCTGCCACTCGGTGTCCGCGATTTCCGCCCAGAGGCGGCGCAGGCGGGGATCGTTGTGGAAATTCCGGCTCACGCCTGAATGCTGCTCCGACCTCTGCCGGACGACAAGAGCAGGTGCAGCACAGCCCGTCGTGGCCGCCGTTGCGCCGCCGTTGCGCCTCGCGCGCAGCGGGCCTGCGGCGGTTCAGTCGCTGCGTGCCAACGTCGGCACAGCGATCCGGAACGGGTCGCGGTGAGTCATCGAAGCAACGTCAAGGAGTCGACCATGAAAAGCTTGATCGCTACTGCCGTAGTCACGGCGCTTGCGCTCGGAGCCGCGGGTACAGCGGACGCGCAGCGCTTCCAAACCCGATACGACCGCGCACGCGTCGTCGATGTCGACCGGGTCTATGCACAAAGTCCGGGACGCGTGGTGCAGGAATGCTGGAACGATCGCACCCGCCGTTACGACGCCGGCTACTACCGCGACGATCGCGGACGTCTTTACCGCCAGCGCGACGACGGTACCGAAGGCGCGTTGATCGGCGCGCTGATCGGCGGCGCTCTGGGCAACCAGGTGGGCGATGGCAGCGGACGCACCGCGGCCACCATCGCGGGTGCGATCGCCGGCGGCGCCCTCGGCAAGAACATCGACGAAGACGACGATTACCGCTATCGCCGCGACGACGGCGTGGTGACGCGTTGCCGCACCACGCAGACCTCCGGTTACGGACGCCAGGCCGGTTACCGCGTCACCTACGTCTACAACGGCGTGCGTGGCGAGGCCTACATGCGCAACTACCCGGGCCGCACGATTCCGGTCGAAGTGGACGTCCGCCAGGGGCGTCGCGGTCGCGTCGCGATCCTCGACGTGCGTCCGCGCGGGCAGTACGTCGCCGAGTACAGCGACTGGCGCGATTGACGCCGCATGAAACGACAAGGGCCTGCGCAGCGATGCGCAGGCCCTTGTTTTTGCTGGTGCCGGAAATAGGAATCGAACCTACGACCTACGCATTACGAATGCGCCGCTCTACCAACTGAGCTATTCCGGCCGATGCGAAGAGATGGCGCCCGAAGTTGGACTCGAACCAACGACCCCCTGATTAACAGTCAAGTGCTCTAACCGGCTGAGCTATTCGGGCGGGGCCGCGTATTCTCCGAAAGCCGCGGCGGCGAGTCAACCTCAACGTACACAGGTGGCGGCCACGCTGGCTTCGGCCGGCACGCCGTGCCGCAGGCGGCCGTCGTTGGCGAGGATCAGCGAGCGCGCGTGGCGGGCGCCGCGCCCGTCGCAGAGCGTGAAGCTCACGTTCGAGCCCGGATTGCCGCCGTTGCCTTGGAACACCAGGCGCGTGCGGCCCAGCGTGCTGCGCAGGCGCACGTCGCCGGGCAGGGCGGCCTCGGCCAGGATCAGTGGTTCGCCCGGTGCGTGTTCGCGGTTGCCGTCCTCGTCGAGGAAGGCGATCCAGCCGCGGCTCCAGTCGGGCGAAGTAGCGCATTCGCGCCCGTCGGGGCTCGGGCACAGCACGGCCCGCTTGCCGGTGAGGGCGGCGCGTTCGAGCGTGCGCTGCAGGCTCTGCAGCAGCCGCGCCTCGGCGGCGATGGCGCGCGTGGATTCGCGCGCCTGCGAAAAGGCGGGAATGGCGAGCGACAAGGTGACGGCGACGATCACCAGGACGATCAGCAGTTCGATCAGCGTGAAGCCGCGACGGGTGGCGGGCATGGCGGTTCTCCGGACGGGCGATCAGGCTCGCGCAGCGCAGGCCGCACCGACATCGGGCGTGGCTGCGCCGTGGCCTAGGAATCCGCCGCGACTTGCATCCGGGCGCGCTGGCTATACTTCTTCGGTTTCCCGCCGGGTTCCCTGCACGCATGTCCGATCGTTTCGAACTGGTCGCGCCGTTCGCGCCCGCCGGCGACCAGCCGGTCGCGATCGAAAAACTGATCGCGGGCTTCGATGCGGGCCTCGCGAGCCAGACCCTGCTCGGCGTGACCGGCTCGGGCAAGACCTTCACCATCGCCAACATGGTGAATGCGGTGCAGCGGCCGACGCTGGTGATGGCGCCCAACAAGACGCTGGCGGCCCAGCTCTACGGCGAGTTCAAGGAGTTCTTCCCGAACAATGCCGTCGAATACTTCGTCAGCTACTACGACTACTACCAGCCCGAGGCCTACATCCCGTCCTCGGACACCTACATCGAGAAGGATTCCTCGATCAACGAGCACATCGAGCAGATGCGCCTGTCGGCCACCAAGGCCCTGATCGAGCGGCGCGACGCGCTGGTGGTGTGCACGGTGTCGGCCATCTACGGCCTGGGCGATCCCAACGAATACTTCAAGATGGTGCTGCACCTGGTGCGCGGCGAGCACATCGAGCAGCGCGAACTGATCCGCCGCCTCACCGAGCTGCAATATGCTCGCAACGAGTTCGAGGTGCGGCGCGGCACCTACCGCGTGCGAGGCGAAGTGATCGACGTGCACCCGGCCGAAAGCGACGTCGAAGCCCTGCGCATCGAACTGTTCGAAGGCGAGATCGAAAGCCTTTCGCTGTTCGACCCGCTGACGGGCGAGGTGATGCGCAAGGTGCCGCGCTACACCGTGTATCCGAAATCGCACTACGTCACCACGCGGCGCACCGTGCTCGACGCCGTCGAGGCGATCAAGGCCGAACTGAAGGAACGACTCGAACAGCTCTACGCCGCCAACAAGCTGGTGGAAGCGCAGCGACTGCAGCAGCGCACCCAGTTCGACCTCGAGATGCTGGCCGAGATCGGCTATTGCCAGGGCATCGAGAACTACTCGAGGCATCTCACCGGCCGCATGCCGGGCGAGGCGCCGCCGTGCCTGTTCGACTACCTGCCGCCCGACGCGCTGCTGGTGATCGACGAATCGCACGTGACGGTTCCGCAGATCGGCGCCATGTACAAGGGCGATCGCGCGCGCAAGGAAAACCTCGTCGAATTCGGCTTCCGTCTCCCATCCGCGCTCGACAACCGTCCGCTGCGTTTCGAGGAATGGGAACGGCGGGCGCCGCGCAGCGTGTACGTTTCGGCCACGCCCCGCGAGTACGAGCTGGAGAAATCGCAGGGCGCCGTGATCGATCTGGTGGTGCGCCCCACCGGTCTGATCGATCCGCAGGTCGAGATCCGCCCCGTCGCCACGCAGGTGGACGATCTGCTCGGCGAAATCAACCTGCGCGTCAAACAGGGCGATCGCGTGCTGGTGACGACGCTCACCAAGCGCATGGCCGAGAACCTCACCGACTACCTCGGCGAGCACGGCATCAAGGTGCGCTATCTGCATTCGGACATCGAGACCGTCGAGCGCGTGGAGATCATCCGCGACCTGCGCCTGGGCGTGTTCGACGTGCTGGTGGGCATCAATCTGCTGCGCGAGGGCCTCGACATGCCGGAGGTCTCGCTGGTCGCCATCCTCGATGCCGACAAGGAAGGCTTCCTGCGCAGCGAAGGCTCGTTGATCCAGACCATCGGCCGCGCCGCGCGCAACGTGCGCGGCACGGCCATCCTCTATGCCGACAGCGTGACCAACTCGATGCGCGCCGCCATCGAGGAAACCGACCGCCGCCGCGTCCGCCAGATCGAATACAACCGGCAGCACGGCATCGTGCCGCAGACCATCGTCAAGCGCGTCACCGACATCATGGAAGGCGCGCGCGACGCCGCGGACGAGAAGGGCCGGGGGCGCGGCAAGCGCGGCGCCGCGGCGGAACCGAAGATCGACTACCGCTCGCTGTCGCCCGAGCAGCTCGCCGCCAAGCTCAGGAAGCTCGAGCAGCAGATGTACAAACACGCGCAGGACCTCGAATTCGAGGAAGCCGGCCGCGTGCGCGACGAGATCAAGCGCATCAAGGACCAGACCCTGGTCGGTTGAGCCGCAGGTGAACGCGGCGCCCGCGCGGCGTTGACCCGGCCGCGCAGCTTCGCCAGTCTCCTGTGACGGGGGTCACGCGTCAGGAGCCAGCCATGGGCCTTTTCGATTTCGTACGCAACGCCGGCACAAAGATTTTCAATCGCGACCGCGAGGACGACGAGGGCAAGTTGAGCGCGAACAAGGGCCTCTCGGGGCACCTGCGCGATCACGGCATCGACCCTTCCACGATGAAGTTCACCTTCCAGGGCGACACCGTGGTGGTGGAGGGCAGCGTGCCCGACCAGGACGCCCGCGAGAAAGCCATCCTCATCATCGGCAACGTGGAAGGCGTGGGCCGCGTCGACGACCGCCTGCGCGTGGGCAGCGTGGCCGCCGCTCCGGCTCCCGCCGCCGGGACCTCGGTGCCGCTGGCCGGCAGCGCGCCGGCGGGCGGCAGCCAGAGCGTCGCGCACAAGTCCGCGGACGGCGGCAGCGGCTGGACCTCGCGCACCTACACCGTGGAAAAGGGCGACACGCTCTCGGGCATCGCGAAGAAGATGTACGGCGAAGCCAACAAATACCCGCAGATCTTCGAGGCCAACAAGCCCATGCTGAAGGACCCGGACAAGATCTATCCGGGCCAGGTGCTGCGTATTCCACCCGAAGCTTGAGGCGGCTGTCGCGACAGGCTAAACTTCGCGCCCCCGCCAGCCGCGGGGCGCGACACGGGCGGTTAGCTCAGCGGTAGAGCACTACCTTGACATGGTAGGGGTCACAGGTTCGAAACCTGTACCGCCCACCACTTCGCATCACGCTGCCATCGAGAGCCGGTGCAGCGGCAACACGCGGAAGTGGATTCCCGTACTCCCCATTGCCTTCTTCCTCCGGCGCGCAGCCTGCGTGCCGCGCCGCCGTTCCCGGCCGATGGCGCTCGCTGTCCCCCGAGGCCTCATCCGGGCTTCCCGACCCGCCCAAAAGGTTCATGACAGTTTCGTGACCGACTTCGCGAATCGCTGGCCTGCCGGTTCCCTCGAAAGGCCCCTTGCGCCAGTCTGCCCTGTCACCGCGGCGAGCCGAGCGGTTGACAAACGAATCCGTAACAAATACAAGCTTCCGGCACTTGCGCATGGCGTGCAGGCGTGGGGCCGGCAGGAAGGGCTGGCCGTTCATTTTTCCGAACGATTTTTTTCTAGGGGGCAACGCGAAATGATCTTCGATGGAACCAGAAAGCATTGGTCGACGGGCGTCAAGCGCACCGCACTGAGCCTCGCGCTCGGCATGTGCCTGATGTCCGGCCGGGTCGACGCCCAGAGCGTGACCGGCACGATCTTCGGTGATGCCACCGCGGGGAGCGTGGTCGTCATCGAGAACGTCGAAACCGGCGCCACCTACAACGTGACCGTCGACAGCAGCGGACGCTACTCGGCGTCGGCGCTGCCCACCGGCCACTACAAGGTGACCCTGCAGCGCGACGGCAGCGTCGTCTCCGAGCGCGACAACGTGCGCGTGATCGCCGGCCAGGGTACGGAAATCGCGTTCGACGCGGGCGCCGAAACCGAACTCGAAGGCGTGACGGTCGTGGGCATCAGCACGATCGACGTCTCGACGGTCGAATCCAAGCTCACGCTCACCAAGGAACTGCTGCAGACCCTGCCGGTCCAGCAGAACATCACGCAGATCGCGCTGCTGGCGCCGGGCGTGATCCAGGGCGACTCGCGCTACGGCAACATCGCCGTCTTCACCGGTTCCTCGGCCTCCGAGAACGCGTACTACATCAACGGCTTCCCGACCACGCAGTCGCTCACGCAGTTCGGTTACACGGAACTGCCGTACAACTCGGTCGACCTCGTGCAGGTGTCCACCGGCGGCTACGGCGTGGAATACGGCCGCGCCACCGGCGGCGTGGTCAGCGTGATCACCGCCAGCGGTTCGAACGAGTGGGAAGCCGGCGGCCAGATCATCTATCGCCCGGAAAGCCTCAAGGCCAACCAGCGCGATCTGTATTACGGCCCGAACGGCCGCAGCGGCCTGGCCTGGGGCAACGCCGGACAGCTCTATCAGCAGCGGCTCAACGGCCCCGACTACAAGAACATCTCGCTGTACGCCAGCGGCCCGATCGTGAAGGACCGCCTGTTCTTCTACGCCGCGGGCGAGTTCGTCGAGGAAGAGGAAGGCATCGTGCGCGCCTTCGCTTCGAGCGCCACCGCGGTCAATACCGCACGCTCGACCGGCTGGGGCGACTACAACACCAAGCTGCCGCGCTGGCTCGCCAAGCTCGACTGGTACATCACCGACAACCACCGCCTCGAGTTCACCGGCCTGCAGGATCGCCGCAAGGAACACGACGAGTATTCGGGCTTCGATTACGTCACGCTCGAGCGCATGGGCGAGGTCGTCGGCGGCTATGACCGCGACCGCGACACCCGCACCTACATCGGCAACTACACCGGCTACCTCACCGACGATCTGACGATTTCCGCCATGTACGGCAAATCGAAGACCGACTACGAAGGCGGCCCGGCCAACTACGATCCCAGCTGCCCGACCATCACCATCGCGGCCGGTGCGCAGGCCCCCGGCCTGAACTACACCACGTGCCAACTCTCGAGCGCCGCGGGCTACCTGCCCGGCCGTTTCGACGAGAACAAGGCCTTCCGCTTCGACGTCGAATACCGCGTCGGCGACGATCACACCATCAAGGCCGGCTGGGACAGCACCGAAGCCGAATCGCTGGTGGGCTCGGCCAACAACGGCCTGAACTTCCCCGGCGCCCTCGGCATCAGCTTCGCCGGCGGCTACCAGTGGTCGTACTTCCGCGCCACCGATCCGAACGAGCCGATCTACGAGCCGCAGGGCGTGGGTTCGCCGGCGTCCGCCGGTGGCCTGGGCGCCGACGGCTACTACGTCGTTCGCAACGTCGGTTCGAACATCTCCACGCCGAACGTCGAGCAGACCGCGCAGTACATCAAGGACCTGTGGCAGGTCAGCGACAACGTCCTGCTCGAGATCGGCCTGCGCAACGAGCAGTTCGAGAACTACGCCAGCGACGGCACCGCGTACATCGACTTCAACAAGCAGCTCGCTCCGCGTTTCGGCGCGACCTGGGACGTGTTCGGCGATTCGTCGACCAAGCTGTTCACCAGCCTCGGCCGCTATCACCTCGCGCTGCCCAACAACGTCGCACGCCGCGGCGTCGACGGCGCCACCAACACGTCGGAAGCCTTCGTCTACGCGGGCATCGACCCGGTGACGGGCGCGCCGACGGGTCTGGTTTCGCTCGGCCCGGTCTACTCGCCCAACAACGAGTTCGGCCAGAGCCGCGACGGCCGCAGCTTCGCGCCCGCCAGCCTGAAATCGCACTACCAGGACACGTTCGCCGTCGGTGCAGAGCGCGCGTTCAACTGGATGGACAACGATTTCAACAGCGGCGCCAAGCTGACGTACTCGAGCCTGGGCAGCGCCATCGACGACTTCTGCGATAGCCGCCCCGTCTACGAGTGGGCCGAGACCAACGGTTCGCAGTACACCGAAGAGCAGATCGACGGCCTCGCCGACTTCTTCGGCCACTGCGTGCTGCTCAACCCCGGCGAAGGCAACACCTACGAGTACGACATCGACGGCGACGGCACCTACGACACGGTCGAGCTCTCGAAGGAAATCCTGCGCTTCCCGAAGCTCAAGCGTGACTACATCGCCCTCGATCTGTTCCTGGAACGCCCCTTCGACGGCAAGTGGTACGCGCGCCTGGACTACACGCTGTCCAAGCTGAAGGGCAACCTGGAAGGCCAGCTCAACTCCGACATCGGCCAGATCGACGTCTCCACCACGCTCGCGGGTGACTACTACGAGCTGGCGGTCAACGCGAACGGCTACCTGCCGAACGACCGTCGCCATCAGCTGAAGTTGAACGGCTTCTACCAGTTCACCGACGAGCTCGCGCTCAGCGGCACCTTCACCTATGCGTCCGGTCGTCCGCGCAACTGCCGCGGTGCGTTCCCGAACATCGATCCGCAGAGCCCGAACTACGGTTCGTACCACTTCTTCTGCAACGGCGAGCCGGTGCCGCGCGGTACGTTCGGCAAGCTGCCGCCGTCCGCCCGCCTGGATCTTGGCCTGCGTTACACGCCCGACTGGGCCGATGGCTTCAACTTCGGTCTGAACGTGTACAACGTGGCCAACCGCCAGTCGCTGCAGAACGTGGCCGAGCTGTACAACCAGGGCACCAGCGCCACCACGATCAACGCCAACTGGGGGCTGCCGGTCAGCTACTCCACGCCGCGCTACGTGGAGTTCGTGCTGCGTTACGACTGGGGCTCGGACGAGGACTGATCCTCGCCGCGACAACGGTCCGTTCCACCCGAATGCCGGCGCCTTGCGCCGGCATTCTTTTTTGGTGCGTCCAATCGTCGTTCCACTAGGATGGTCCGCGGCACTTCCGGAAATCCGATGATCGACCCATCCGCTGCGCGCATCCTCGTCGTCGACGATCACGCCGAATCCCGCCGGGTGGTGGAAGCGGCCGTGGCACTGTCGGGCCTTCGGTGCGTGTCCGCATCGGGTGCCGACGACGCGATGACGCTGTGCGCGCGCGAGCGCTTCGCCTGCATGCTGCTCGACGAGGTGCTGGGCGACGACAGCGGCCTGGCACTGGCCGCGCGGCTGCACGGCCTGCCCGCATCGCGGCCGGCCCGCATCCTGATGGTGTCGGGCCTGGCGCCCGCATTCTTCGAGGAAGCGCTGCGCGAAGGCGTGATCGACGGTTTCATCGAAAAGCCCGTGCAGCTGGACGAATTGATCGCCGCAGTCGAGGCCGCTGTCGGCGCGCGCGAACGCGCCGGGTGATTTCCCTTCCCGTTTTTTCGCCGTGTGCAGTTACCATCCCCGAACCGGGCCTCCATCCCGGTGGCCTTCAGGGGAGGTCTCGCATCCGAAGCCGAGTCGGGGGTTACATGACCAAGTCGAATATTCTGGGCGCGCTCGCCCTGTACGCGTTGCTGGGGGCGTCCGCCGCCCACGCGCAACTCATCATCAGCGAGTTCCGCGTCCGTGGCCCGAACGGTGCCAACGACGAATTCATCGAGATCTACAACAACAGCGGAGCCGATCACACGGTGGCCGGCGCCGGCACGGGCTACGGCGTCGCGGCCTCGAACGGCGTTGCGCGCTGCGTGATCCCGAACGGCACGGTGATTCCGAACACCGGCCACTACCTGTGCGTCAACTCCGTCGGCTACAGCCTGGCGAGCTATCCGGCCGGCAACGAGACCACCGCCACCGGCGACGCCACCTACACCACGGACATTCCGGACAACGCCGGCATCGCGATCTTCAACACCAGCGTCGCGGCCGATTTCACGCTGGCCAATCGCATGGACGCCGTCGGCTCCACCTCGGAAGCCAACACGCTCTACAAGGAAGGCACGGGCTATCCCGCCCTGGTGCCGTTCTCGATCGATTACTCGTTCTACCGCGACGGCTGCGGCAAGGGCGGCAGCATCACCACCTTCGGCCCCTGTCCGCTGGGCGGCGCCAAGGACACCAACAACAACGCCGCCGACTTCGTCTTCGTCGACACCAACGGCACCAGCGCCGGCGCGGGCCAGCGCCTGGGCGCGCCGGGACCGGAGAATCTGTCGTCGCCGCTCGTCTACAGCGACAGCGTGGCCGTCGCGCCGCTCGACAGCTGCGTCGGTGAAACCTCGCCGCCCAACCGCGTGCGCGATTTCACCAGCGATCCGGCCAACAATTCGACGTTCGGCACGCTCGACATCCGCCAGACGGTCACCAACAACACGGGCGGCAATATGACGCGCCTGCGTTACCGCATCGTGGACCTGACGACGTTCCCGGCGCCTTCGGGCATCGCGGATCTGCGTCCGCGCACCTCGACCGCCGTGGTGGTCACCGTCGATCGTCCGCCCTGCGGCTCGGGCACCAGCAACGTCACCGTCCAGGGCACCACGCTCGAGCAGCCGCCCTCGCAACCCAACGGCGGCGGTTTCAACAGTTCGCTGTCTTCTGGCACGGTCTCGCTGGCCACGCCGCTCGCGAATGGCGCGTCGCTCGACATGCGCTTCCTGCTCGGCATCCAGCAGACCGGCTGCTTCAAGCTCGGTTTCTCGGTCGAATCCCTGCCGGGCGGCGGCTTCTCGGAGCCGGTGGTGATCCAGGGCAATACCGGCCCCGATGCGCCCGCCGAGGCCTGCGACGGTCCGCTGGTCGCATCGATCACGCGCGACGACGCCAATCCGACCTCCGCCGCTTCGGTCGACTACACGGTGACCTTCAACGAGACCGTCACGGGCGTGGACACCACCGACTTCGTGCTCACCACCACCGGCACGGTCGTCGGCGCATCGGTGACCGGTGTCAGCGGCTCGGGCGACACCTACACGGTCACGGTGGCCCCTGGCACGGGAGAAGGCACGCTGCGCCTGGACGTGAGCGATGACGACACCATCATCGACACCGCCGGTGTCTCCATCGGCGGCCTCGGTCCGGACAACGGCGACTTCGTCACGGGCGAGGTCTACGACGTCGACCGCACGCCGCCGGCCGTCACTGTCGAGCAGGCCGTCGGACAGGTCGATCCCACGCCGGACGCGCCGATCAACTTCACCGTCGTGTTCTCCGAGACGGTGACCGACTTCGCCACCGGCGACGTCACGCTCACCGGCACCGCCGGCGCCACCACCGGCACGGTGACGGGCTCGGGCACGACCTACAACTTCGAAGTCAGCGGCATGACCGGTCCGGGCACGGTGATCGCGACGATCGAAGCCGGCGCGGCAACCGACGCCGCCGGCAATCCGAGCGCCGCCTCCACCAGCAGCGACAACTCGGTGGACTACACGCCCGATCTCACCGGGCCGACGGTCACCATCGACCAGGCCGTCGGGCAGGTCGATCCGACGCCGGATTCGCCGATCAACTTCACCGTCGTGTTCTCCGAAACGGTGGCCGACTTCGCGACGGGCGACGTCGCCCTCGGCGGCACCGCCGGTGCGACCACCGCCACCGTGACGGGCTCGGGCACCACCTACAACGTCGAAGTGAGCGGCATGACCGGCCCCGGCACCGTGACGGCGACCATCGCCGCCGGCGTGGCGCAGGACGCGGCGGCCAACCCCAACTCCGCGTCGACCTCGGGCGACAACACGGTGACCTACGACCCCGACATCACCGGGCCGAGCGTCACAATCAACCAGGCCGCGCTGCAGGACGATCCGACCAACGCTTCGCCGATCGATTTCACCGTGGTGTTCTCCGAAACGGTGGCCGACTTCGCGACGGGCGACGTCACCCTCGGCGGCACGGCCGGCGCAACCACGGCCACCGTGACCGGCTCGGGCACCACCTACAACGTGGCGGTGAGCGGCATGACCGGCCCGGGCACGGTGACGGCGACGATCGCCGCCGGCGTGGCGCAGGATGCCGCGGCCAATCCCAACCTGGCGTCGACCTCGACCGACAACACGGTGAATTTCGACAACGTCGCGCCGACGGCGACGCTGGCGCAGGCCGTGGGCCAGACCGATCCGGCCAACGGCTCGCCGATCCAGTTCACCATCACCTTCGACGAACCGGTGACAGGCTTCGATGCCTCCGACGTCACGCTCGGCGGCACCGCTGGCGCCACCACCGCGGTGGTGAGCGGCGGCCCTGCGGTCTACACGATCTCGGTGAGCGGCATGACCGCGAACGGCAGCGTGATCGTGACCGTGCCGGCCGGCGCGGCCATGGATGCCGCAGGCAACGCGAGCGCCGCGGTGACGGTGAGCGACAACGTCGTGCAGTTCAACGGCCTGATCGTCGCGCCGACGCAGGCGGTGACCATCCCGGCCGGCGACCGCACGACGCTGGCGATCCTCGCGGCCATGATGTTGCTCGCCGCCGGCTTCGTGCTGGCGCGCCGCAACAGCTGAGAGGTTCGTCATCGACGGGCGGCCCACGGCCGCCCGTCGCACGACGCGGCTGACCCAAGCGCAGCTATCGTCTGAAGCCAGAGGGCGTATCGAATCGCCCTTCGGCCATGCGGCACACTCCGCGCATCATGCGCAGCAAACTCTTCGTCCCGGGCTCGCGCCCCGAGCTCTTCGCAAAGGCCCTGGCGGGCGAGGCGGACGCCTTGTCGTTCGATCTCGAGGACGCCGTGCCCGAAGCGCGCAAGGACGAAGCGCGCGAACACGTCGCGCGGTTCGTCGCCTCCGAACCGATGCGCAACGCGGCGAAAGTGTCGATCGTGCGCGTCAACGCGCCGGGCACGCCGCACTTCGCGCGCGACGCGGCCGCCCTCGAAGGCAGCGGCGTGGCGCTGGTCAACCTGCCCAAGGTCGAGGATGCCGACGGCCTGCGCCGCGCACTCGACGTCTTCACGTGGCCGGTGCGCGCACTCGTCAACATCGAAACGCCGCGCGCGCTGCGCAACGCCGCTGCCCTCGCCACGGCCGATGCGCGCGTCGCTGGCCTGCAGCTCGGCCTCGCCGATCTGTTCGAACCGCACGGCATCGCGCGCAACGACACCGCCAACGTGCACGCCGCGATGTTCGCCGTACGCATGGCCGCGGCCGAAGCCGGCGTGTTCGCGCTCGACGCCGCCTGGGCCGCGCTCGACGACGCCGAAGGCTTCGCCGCCGAAGCCGCGATGGCGCGCCGCCTGGGCTTCCTCGGCAAGAGCTGCATCCACCCGCGACAGGTCGCGCTGGCGAACGCCGCCTTCGCGCCTTCGCACGAAGAACTCGAACGTGCGCGCCGTATCGTCGAGGCCGCACGCGATGCCAGCGAAGGCGCCTTCGTCGTCGACGGCCGCATGATCGATCTGCCTTTCCTCAAGCGCGCCCAGGCGCTGCTGGCGGCGCAGCGATGATGCGCGCCGCGAAGTTCGTGCTCGCCGCACTGCTGGCGCTGCCCGCGCTGCGCGTGCACGCCGAAGCGCTCACGCCGCTGCTGGCGCATCCGCTGCCGGACACGCGCGAAGCGGTGGCGATGGCCGCACTCGGCGACACCGCGATCGCATTGCACACCGACGGCTCCGCCGCCGTGCTCCCGGCCGGCGAGTCCGAATGGAAGCCGCTGGCCTGGAGCGAACCCGTCGCGGAGATTGCGGGCGCCTTCGGCAACGGACAGCGCGCCTATCTGCTGCGTCGCGCGGCGGGCGGCGATGCGGTGACGGGCATCGAGCGCCTCACCGTGGAAGGCGAACGCGCAGTGCGCGACCCGCTGCCGGCCTTGCCGGCACCGTTGCAGGAAGTGCAGGGCGCCGTGCGAGACGACGCCGTCTATGTTGCGGGCCGCGAGACCGATGGCACGCCGCGCATCTGGCGCTTCGATGCCCTGTCCGACCCGCCGCGCTGGATCGCCCACGAATGGCCCGCGCTCGCCGCGCCGATTGCTCTGGTGGTGCAGTCCAACGCGCTGGTCGCCGTCACCAACGAAGGCGCCGCCGACACCGTGTGGCGCTGGACGGCGGAGCAGGGATGGATCGCGCGCGGCGAAGCGCCGGGCCGCGTGCAGCCGGGCTCGGGCCAGGCGCTGGGGCAGGCGCACGTGCTGTTCCTGGTCGAACGCGATGGCGTCACCACGCCCATGACGTGGCAGACCATCACCAACGCCTGGGCCGAACTCCCCGGCACCACGATCGCCGCGGGCTCACTGCCGCTGCCATGGCCGGAAGGCCTGGCCTGGACGTCGACGCACGAGGGCCGCACCACCGTCACCACCGCCCAGGTGCAGGCACGCAAACTGCTGCTCACCTGGCTCGACTGGGTGGTCATCGTCATCTACCTCGCGTCGATGATCGGCATCGGCCTCTACTTCTACCTGCGCGAGAAGCGCAACTCCACGGCGAACTTCTTCGTCGGCAACCGCACCATCCCGTTCTGGGCCGCGGGCCTGAGCCTCTACGCCGTCAACACCAGTTCGATCAGCTTCATCGCCATCCCCGCGAAAGCCTTCGAAACCAACTGGCAATACCTGACGAACAACTTGATCGCCGTGCTCGGCCTGATGTTCGTCGCCGTGTGGGTGGTGCCGCTGCTGCGCCGGCTCGACCTGATGTCGACCTTCAGCTACCTCGAAACCCGCTTCCACCCCGCCATCCGCATGATGGCCAGCGCGCTCGCCATCGTGATGCAGATCGGCAGCCGCATGAGCGTGATCCTGTTCCTGCCCGCCCTCGCCATCGCCACCATCACCGGCATCAGCGTGGTGTGGAGCATCGTGCTGATGGGCGGCTTCACCATCGTCTACACCGCCATGGGCGGCATGAAAGCGGTGATCTGGACCGACGTGGTGCAGGTGATCGTGAAGATGGGCGGCGCCGTCTTCGCCATCGGCTTCATG
>CAMLOR010000049.1 GCA_946481615.1 uncultured Aquimonas sp. | reverse complement strand
CGCCGCCGGCGATCCACTGCTGGATGCGCTCCACCACGAAGCGCGCCTCGTCGATTTCGTTGTAGGCCGCGAACAGATCGATCGGATCGCCGTCCTCGCCCTCGGTCCAGAGTTTCTTGCCGAGGCGATCGGGATTGTTGGCGATCACCGCGTTGGCCGCCGCCAGGATGTTCGAGGTCGAACGGTAGTTCTGTTCGAGGCGGATCGTCCTGGCGCCCTGGAAATCGCGCAGGAAGAATTGCACGTTCTCCACGCGCGCGCCGCGCCAGCCGTAGATCGCCTGGTCGTCGTCGCCCACCACGAAAACCTTGCCGCTCTCGCCCGCCAGCAGCCGCACGAAGGCGTACTGGATGGCGTTGGTGTCCTGGAATTCGTCCACCAGCAGGTGTCCGAAGCGCTGGCGGTAGTGCTGCAACAGGCCGGCATGGTCGCGCAGCACCTCGTGCGCGCGCAGCAGCAGCTCGGCGAAATCGACGAGGCCGGCGCGCCGGCACACGGCATCGTAGGCCTCGTACACGCGCAGCATCGATTCGGTGAACGGATCGCCGCGCTGGATGTGCTGCGGCCGCTTGCCCTCGTCCTTGCACTGGTTGATGTACCAGGCCGCCTGGCGCGGCGGATGGCGCGCCTCGTCGAGATTGAGGTCGGCCAGCACGCGCTTGACCAGGCGCAGCTGATCGTCGGCGTCCAGCACCTGGAAGCTCTCGGGCAGCCCCGCCTCCTGCCAATGCAGACGCAGCAGTCGATGCGCGAGGCCATGGAAGGTGCCCACCCACATGCCGCGCGTGCCGGTGCGCATCATCTGCTCGCAGCGATGCCGCATCTCGCCCGCGGCCTTGTTGGTGAAGGTCACCGCGAGGATGCCGTACGGCGGCACGCCGACCACTTCCGTCAGCCACGCGATGCGATGCACCAGTACGCGTGTCTTGCCCGAGCCGGCGCCGGCCAGCACGAGATAATGGCCCGGCTCGGCGGAAACGGCCTCGCGTTGCGCGGCGTTGAGTGCATCCAGCAGGTGGGAAACGTCCATGGCGCGAATTCTAGCGGGGCACGATCGCGGACACGGCGAACGGCCGCGCCCGCCGCGTGGCCGCGGTTCGTCGTCGCGCGCTTTCGCTTCGCCGCGGACGCGGAACGTTCACGCAGCCGGGCGTCTCATGTTCCACATGCGCGCCGCCTTCCTGCTCGCCCTGCTCCCGCTTGCCGCCACGGCCCAGTCGGCGCGCTGGAACTTCACCGCCACGCTCGATGCCGGGGAGGAGACGCTAGCCGTCGAGGCCTGCAGCGAAGGCGCGTTCGAGATGATCCGCTTCGAGGCCGGCAGCGGCGCCGCCGGCGCGCGCACCCAGGCGCGCCGCAGCTCGGGCGGCGCGCTGCAGGCGGATGACGATGCGCTGATGGCGGAAGCCTGGCAGGCCGGCGAATGCCTGCGCACGCGGGTCGATCTCGCCGCATCCGCCAGCGCACAGGGTCAGCGCCACGGCTACGTGAAGGATCAATACGTCGTGCTGTCGCCCGAACGCTGGTTGTGGCGGCCGATGCGCGTCGATCCCGACAGCACGCTACGCTTCGAACTGCCCGAAGGTTGGTCGGTCTCGGTGCCGTGGACCATCCCGTTCGAAGGCCCGCCCGGTACCTATCGGCTCGGCCCGACGCCCGCCGACTGGCCTGCGCTGACCGCCTTCGGCCGCTTCGAGGTGCGCCGCTTCGAATTCGCCGGCGGCGGCCTGAGCATCGCCGTGCTACCGCCGTGGACGCCGGAGGATGTCGAACGCGTGGTGCCGGTGGCCGAAGCCCTGGTCGCGGCCTACGGCCGCCTCCCGCGCCGCCATGCACAAATCCTCGTCGTGCCGATTCCCGGCAGCCGCGAGGCCGCGCCCTGGGGGCAGGCCACGCGCGGCGGCGGCAGCGCGGTGCACCTGTTCGTGGGCGCCGAAGCCGGCGAACGCGCGCTGATCGAGGATTGGACCGCGACGCACGAGTTCTCGCACCTGCTGCATCCGTATCTCGGTTCGCGCGGACGCTGGCTGGGCGAAGGCCTGGCGAGCTACTACCAGAACGTGCTGCGCGCGCGCGTCGGCGTGCTCACCGCGGACGACGCCTGGGACAAGATCGCCGCCGGTTTCGAACGCGGCCGCCGCGAAACGAAATCGGACGGGATGACGCTGGAACAGGCCTCGCGCCGCATGGGCGCGCTGCGCGCCTTCATGCGCAACTACTGGAGCGGCGCGGCGTATTGGCTGGAGTCCGACCTCGCCCTGCGCATGGCGGGCAGCAGCCTCGACGCCGCGCTGCGCGACTACGCCGAATGCTGCTTCGGCGAGGATCCGGCGCAGAGCCCGGAAGACTTCGTCGCGGGCCTCGAGCGCATCGCCCCGCAGGGCGGCTTCGCGCAGCGCTATCGCCGCTACATCGCGCTGACGACCTTCCCCGAGATCGAAGTGCCCGGCGGCGAAGTGGCCGCCGCGATCATGCAGCGCTGATCAGTGCCCGTTGCCCTTCGCGTGCACGGCCTTCGGCTGCATCAGCCGGTCGATGTAGGCGATGCCGATGGCCGAGAGGATGAAGGCCATGTGGATGATCGTCTGCCACAGCACGCCGGTCTCGGTGTAGATGGTGCAGCCCGGCGTGCGCACACCCTCCACGCACAGCGGCAGGCCCAGCGTGCCGGCCTCGATGAAGGTCTTGAGCAGGTGGATCGAGCTGATGCCGATGATGGCGGTGGCGAGCTTCACCTTCAACACCGCGGCATTGACGTGGCTGAGCCACTCCGGCTGGTCCGGATGGCCTTCCAGCCGCAGACGCGAGACGAAGGTCTCGTAGCCGCCGACGATCACCATCACCAGCAGGTTGGAGATCATCACCACGTCGATCAGCGCCAGCACCGCCAGCATGATCTGCTGCTCGCTGAAGTTCAGCGTTTCGTGGATGAGATGCCACAGTTCCTTGAGGAACAGCACCACGTACACGCCCTGCGCCACGATCAGGCCGAGATAGAGCGGCAGCTGCAGCCAGCGCGAGCCGAAGATCAGCGCGGGCAGGGGTCCGAGTCGGGGATCGTTGAGCGGGGGGGCGGCCATGAGGGAATGCGGCGATGCGAGGCCGCACAGGGTAGTGGCGCGCGCCTCAGAGTTCCACTACCCCGGGCAGCGTGAGCACGTAACCCGCGCCCATCAGTTTCGACGGCGTGTAATAGCCGCCGGCCGGGGTCCCGCGCAGCAGGCGCTCGACGATGCCGAGCGACGCCGTCACGGTGATGTCATAACCGTTCGGCACGCGCAGGCGGCGCGTGCGCTGCTGGCCCGAAGCGTTGTGCACCTCGCCCCACACGATGCTCTCGGTACCCGAACGCTTCGATTCGCTCGGCCCCTTCACGCTGCGCTCCACGCGCGACTTGAGGAAGCCCTGCACCAGGCGCGTGCGCAGCAGCGGCCCGAACCAGCGCAGGCGGCGCAGCCGCGCGATCGTGGCGGGCGGCACCGTGGTGTAGACCTCGACGTTGGGAATCCCGGTCGAGACGTACGAGGTGTACACATCGCCCCACGGAATCGTCACGGCGGTGCGCGTGGACGCGGGCGCCACGTTGGTGGGCGGGCGCTCGAAGCTGCGGTCCTTCCAGCCCAGCGGAACGCGCGTCAGCACGCCGTCGATGCGCACGCGGCCGCCCTTGCCTAGCCCTTCGACGCTGGTCTTCGCGGTGCCCGGCGAGAAACCGCCACCGGCATCGAAGGCCAGCACCAGATGCGTGGCATCCGGCAGGTCCTGCTTCAGCAGCGCGGCGGTGCAATCGGTGGGCACCACGTCGAAACCCGCCCCGGGCAGCACCACGATGCCGGCCTGCTTCGCGCGCGCATCCTGCGCGTGGCAGTGCGCGAAGACGTCGATCTCGCCGGTGATGTCGAGGTAATGCACGCGCTGCGCGAGGCACGCTTCGAGCATCGGCTCGCAGGTGGCCGAGAACGGCCCCGCGCAATGCAGCACCAGCGACACGCCCTCGAGGCCGCGTTGCAATTCCTCCGCTCCCAGGCCGAACACGCGGTGCTCGAAGCCCAGTTCGTCGGCGAGCCCCTTCAGGGCTTCCGCGTTGCGGCCGGCGAGGATGGGCGCCAGTCCGCGCGCCTTCGCCTCGCGCGCGATCAGCTTGCCGGTGTAGCCGTTGGCGCCGTAGATCAGCCAGTTCATGCCTGCGCCTTCTTGTTGAACTCCGCCGAGCGCGCCGCGACCATCTTCATCATCTGCCGGAAGTAGAGCTTCGGAAACCAGCGCTTCACGCGCCAGCGCATCGGTTCGTCGCGCGTGGGGATGATGAGGAAGTCGCCGCGCTCGGCCGCGGCGTAGACGGCGTCGGACACGCTGTCGACGGTGTCGGGCGCGCGTTCCATCAGCTTCTGCGCCAGTTGCGCCACCTTGGGATTGCCGATCGCCGTTTCGCAAAGATTGGTCTTGAAGAACGCCGGGCAGATCACGCCCACCGTCACCCCCTTGCCGTGCATCTCGGCACGCAGCTGTTCCGAGAGTGCGACCACGGCGGCCTTCGCGACCCCGTAGGTCATCATTCCCGGCGCGCCCGCCAGGCCGGCGAAGCTCGCGGTGCTCAGCACCTGTCCCCGGCCCTGCGCCACCATGCCCGGCACGAACAGCCGGCAGCCGCGCACCACGCTCAGCAGATCGATGTTGAGCACGCGGTCCCACTCGGCCATCGTGGTTTCTGTCATCGGCCCGCCGGACGCGATGCCGGCGTTGTTGATCAACACATCGACGCCGCCCCACTGCGCCTGGATGGCGTCGTGCAGCGCCTGCATGGAGTCGTCGCTGCCCACGTCGCTGGTGAAGGCGAGGTGGCCGTCGCCTGGCAGCATCGCGCGCGTTTCCTCGGCGCGCTCGCCGATCAGATCGACACAGGCCACGCGCGCGCCCTGCCGCGCGTAGCGCAGCGCGAGTCCGCGCCCGAGGCCACTGCCGGCCCCCGTGATAAGGACTCTGCGTTGCGTCATGATCGGCTCCGGGCGGGGAAAGGACGGCGTGCTAGATTTCGAGCATACCAGCGCGTATGGACGGGGATACATGACGGAATCATTGTTCGATCTGGGTGGCCGTACGGCCGTGGTCAGCGGCGCTTCGCGCGGCATCGGCGAGGCCATCGCGCGCCTGCTGGCGGCGCACGGCGCGCACGTGGTGTGCACCAGCCGCAAGGTGGAGAGCTGCGAGGAAGTGGCGGCATCCATCCGCGCGGTCGGCGGCTCGGCCGAAGCGCGCGCCATGCACGTGGGCGACACCGCCAGCATCGAAGCGCTGTTCGCCGCCATCGACGCGCCGCACATCCTGGTGAACAACGCCGCGGCCAACCCCTACTTCGGGCCGGCCATCGACATGTCGCTGCCGGCCTACGAGAAAACCGTCGAAGTGAACCTGCGCGGCTATTTCTGGAGCACCGTGCAGGCCGCGCGCCGCATGAAGGACGACGGCGGCGGCGCCATCGTCAACATCGCCTCGGTGAACGCGCGCCGCGCCGCCTTCGGGCAACTGGTGTATTCGATGACCAAGGCGGGCATCGTCAACATGACGGAAGGATTCGCCAAGGAACTCGCCGGCGCCGGCATCCGCGTCAACGCCATCCTGCCGGGCCTTACCGACACCAAGTTCGCCTCGGCCCTCACCACCAACCCGAAAATCCTGGACCTGATGCTGCGCACGATCCCCCTGCAGCGCATCGCGCAACCCGAGGAAATCGCGCCGATGGCGCTGTTCCTGGCTTCGCCCGCGGCCTCCTACATCACCGGCGCCGTCTTCCCCGTCGACGGCGGTTATCTCGCTTGAGGAATCATCGATGCGTTTGCTGCTTGTCGCTTCCCTGCTCGCCATGACCACGCTCGCCGCCGCAGAACAGCCCGCGGATTCCAAAGCGGGATTGACCCTCGAAGCCCTCACCGGCGATGCGCCGCTCTCGGGGCCTACGCTGATCAAGCCCAAGGTCGCGCCCGACGGTTCGCGCGTCACCTTCCTGCGCGGCAAGGAAACCGATCGCTTCAAGCTCGATCTGTGGGAGTACAACGTCGCCTCCGGCAAGACCCAGCGCCTGGTCGATTCGGCCGTCGTGCTGCCGGGCGAGGAAGTGCTCTCCGACGAGGAGAAGGCGCGCCGCGAACGCCAGCGCATCGCGGCGCTCTCGGGCATCGTCGACTACCACTGGGCGCCGGATGCCAAGCGCCTGCTGTTCCCGCTCGGCGGCGAACTGTATCTGCACGATCTCACCGCCGGCGGCACGCGCAAGCTGACGCAGGGCGGCGGCTTCGCCACCGATCCCAAGGTTTCGCCCAAGGGCCGCTACGTCAGCTTCGTGCGCGAGCGCGATCTGTGGGTGATCGATCTTTCCACCGGAAAGGAGCGCCGCCTCACCAGCGACGGCAGCGAAGTGATCGGCAACGGCGTCGCCGAGTTCGTCGCGGACGAAGAGATGGATCGCCACACCGGCTACTGGTGGGCGCCGGACGACAGCGCCATCGCCTTCGCGCGCATCGACGAAAGCCCGGTGCCGCTGCGCGAGCGCTTCGAGATCTATGCCGACCGCACCGAGATCGTGCAGCAGCGCTATCCGGCGGCGGGCGACGCCAACGTGCGCATCCAGCTCTTCACCATCGCGCCCGACGGCAAGCGCCGCCACGAAATCGATCTGGGCGAGGAAGCCGACATCTACCTGGCGCGCGTCGACTGGATCGACGGCGAGCGCGTCACGTTCCAGCGCCAGTCGCGCGATCAGCGCCGCCTCGATCTGATCGAAGCGGAGCTCGATACCGGCAGGCAGCGCACGCTGCTCACCGAAACCGCCGCCACCTGGATCGATCTGCACAATAACCTCAAGTTCCTCGACGACGGCACCTTCCTCTGGACCTCGGCGCGCGACGGCTACGCGCATCTGTACCGCTACCGCGACGGCGCGCCCGTGCAGCTCACGCGCGGCGACTGGATGGTGGAGGACGTGCTGGGCGTCGACGAAGGCGCCGGCATCGTCTACTTCAGCGCCACGCGCGATTCGCCGACGCAGCGCCACGTCTATGCCCTGCCGCTGGCCGGCGGCGAACCCAAGCGGCTCACGCGCGAGGGCGGCTGGCACGAGGCGAAGTTCAGCGACAACGCGGCGGTGTTCGTCGACGCGTGGTCGGATGCGAAGACCGCGCCGCAGATCGAACTGTTCCGCGCCTCGGGCGAGAAGATCGCCACGCTGCTGAAGAACGATCTGCACGATGCGGAACATCCCTACGCGAAGTTCCTCGGCGCGCACCTGCCCATCGAATACGGCCAGCAGTTGGCCGCCGACGGCACCGTGCTGCACTACAGCCTGATCAAGCCGGCCGGTTTCGACCCCGCGAAGAAGTATCCGGTGGTGGTCTACGTCTACGGCGGCCCGGCCGGGCAGACGGTGAAGGACGTGTGGGCGCCGGACTTCAACCAGTATCTCGCGCAACAGGGCTACGTCGTGTTCTCGATCGACAACCGCGGCACGCCGCGGCGCGGCGTGAAGTTCGGCGGCGCGCTGTTCCGCCGGCAGGGCACCGTGGAAGTGGAAGACCAGGTGGCCGGCGTGCGCTGGCTGGCGCAGCAACCCTGGGTGGACGCGGAACATGTCGGCGTCTACGGCTGGTCGAACGGCGGCTATATGACGCTGATGCTGCTCGCGAAGCACAGCGACGTGTACGCCTGCGGCGCCGCCGGCGCGCCGGTCACCGACTGGGCGCTCTACGACACGCATTACACCGAACGCTACATGGATCTGCCGAAAGCGAATATCGAAGGCTACGAACAGGCCAGCGTGTTCTCGCACCTGGATGCACTCGCGTCGAAGCTGCTGCTGATCCACGGCATGGCCGACGACAACGTGCTCTTCACCAACTCCACCAAACTGATGAGCGAGCTGCAGAAGCGCGGCAAGGCCTTCGAGCTGATGACCTACCCGGGCGCCAAGCACGGCCTGCAGAAGGCCGATCTGCTGCACCGCCTGCGGCTCACCGAAGACTTCTTCGGGCGCTGCCTGCGTCACGAAGCGCCTCAGGACCCGTCCCGGAAGTCATGATGCCTTCGTTCCTGACCGCCCCCGGCAGCCTGCCCTTCAGCGTCGCGCTGGCGGTGATGCTGTTGTTGCTGGCGGTGGAGGTGATCGGCTTTCTCGCCGGCCTCGGCGTATCGGACTGGCTGCACGCGCATCTGCCGGAAATCGGCGATGCGGACGGCGCGGAAGTCGCCGGTTCGTCCACCGCGTTCGACAAGTTCCTCGGCTGGCTGATGGTGAGGCGTGTACCGGCGCTGATCCTGCTGGCGATCTTCCTCAGCGTGTTCGGACTGCTGGGGCTGGGATTGCAGGGCGTGCTGCGCGATGTCATCGGCCACGCCCTGCCGGGCTGGCTCGCCGCGCTGATCGTGTTCCCGCTTTCGCTGCCGTTCGTGCGCCTGGTGGCGCTCGGCGTCGCGCGCATCCTGCCGCGCGACGAAACCGAGGTGGCCTCGCGCCGCAGCCTGCTCGGGCACGTGGGCACCATCGTCATCGGCACCGCGCGCCGCGGTTCGCCCGCGCAGGCCAAGGTGCGCGACGACGTCGGCCAGATGCAATACGTGATGGTCGAACCCGAAGCCGACGACGAAAGTTTCGCCGCCGGCGAGCCGGTGCTGTTGCGCACGCAGCGCGGCGCCGTGTTCGGCGTCAGCCGCCCCGATCCCGCCCTCGTCCCCTGATCCGATCCACACGCCGGAGCAACCCATGGACTTCCTTCAGAACACCGAACTGATGAGCGTCGCGATCATCGCCGTCGTCGGCGGCGGCCTGCTGCTCTTCATCCTGATGGTGGTGGCGCGGCTGTACCGGCGCGCGACCAAGGAAGTCAGCTTCGTGCGCACCGGTTTCGGTGGGCAGAAGGTGATCGTCAACGGCGGCGCCCTGGTGTTCCCGGTGCTGCACGAGATCATCCGCGTCAACATGAACACGCTCAAGCTCGACGTGCAGCGCGCCCGCCAGCAGGCGCTGATCACGCGCGACCGCATGCGCGTCGACGTGCAGGCCGAGTTCTACGTGCGGGTGCAGCCGAGCGAGGAATCGATCGCCAACGCGGCGCAGACGCTCGGCGCCAAGACCATGGCGCCCGAGACGCTCAAGGACCTGGTCGAAGGCAAGTTCGTCGATGCGCTGCGCTCGGTCGCAGCCGAGATGGGCATGGAGGAGCTGCATGAGCAGCGTGCGCTCTTCGTGCAGAAGGTGCAGCAGGTGGTGAGCGAGGACATCCTGAAGAACGGCCTGGAACTGGAGTCGGTCTCGCTCACCGGCCTGGACCAGACCGGCAAGGAGTTCTTCAACCCCGACAACGCCTTCGACGCCGAAGGCCTGACCAAGCTCACCGAGGCCATCGAGCTGCGCCGCAAGAAGCGCAACGAGATCGAGCAGGACACCGAGGTGCAGGTGCAGCGCAAGAACCTCGAGGCGCAGCAGCAGCGCCTGCAGATCTCGCGCGACCAGGAATACGCCCAGCTCGAACAACAGCGCGAAGTGGAAATCCGCCGCGCCGCGCAGATCGCCGAGATCGCCCGCGAGCAGTCACAGAAGCAGCAGGAAGCCGAGGGCGCCAAGATCGCCGCCCAGCAGCAGGTCGACCAGGCCAAGATCACCGCGCAGCGCGCGGTGGAAGAGCAGCGCATCGCGATGGAGCAGCAGCTCAAGGAGCGCGAGATCGAGAAGCTCAAGAACGTCGAGACGGCGCGCGTTTCGCAGCAGAAGATCGTCGAACTGGCCGAACAGGACCGCGCCATCGCCATCGCCGAGAAGTCGAAGTCGCAGTCCGAGGCGCAGGCCGCGGCCGACGCCGCGCGCGCCGAAGCGGTGAAGGCGCAGGAACAGGTCGACACCGTGCGCGAGATCGAACGCGCCGAGCGCCAGAAGAGGATCGAACTGGTGCAGGCGGCCAAGGAAGCCGAGCGCGAGCAGATCGCCATCACCATCGCCGCGCAGGCCGAGAAGCAGGCCGCCGAAGAGAAGGCCACCGCCATCCGCACCCTGGCCACCGCCAGCGGCGACCAGAAGCGCATCGAAGCGGAGGCCGATGCCGCCGCCGAGAAGCTGCGCGCCGACGCCGCCGCCGCGCGCTACGAGGTGGACGCCGCCGGCCAGCGCAAGATCAACGAATCGGCCAACACGCTGTCGGCCGAACAGATCGCCATGCAGCTGCGCCTGGCGCTGCTGCGCCACCTGCCCGACATCATCCGCGAGAGCGTCAAGCCGATGGAGTCGATCGACGGTATCAAGATCATCCAGGTCGACGGTCTCAACGGCGGCGGCGGCAGCCACGCGGGCGATGCGGGCGCGCAGGCGGCAGCGGGCAATCTCGCCGAGCAGGTCGTGAGCAGCGCGCTGCGTTATCGCGCGCAGGCGCCGCTGATCGAATCGCTGCTTTCCGAAGTGGGTTTGTCCTCGACCTCGCCGACGGGGCTCACCCGCGCCTTGCGCGATTCCGAAACGCCAGCCGAATGAAATGTTCGCGCGGCCCCTTGCAGATAGCCGCCGACGACTTCGGCGGCTCCCTGCAAACTGCAAGGACGACCTAAACGCCACTTCAACCACGGCTGGCACGCCCGTTCGGATTGCGCCCGTAGCGTGTTGATCGCGCGGCGTTTACGCCGACGCAGCCGAGCGTGGCACAGGCCTTGCTGACGTCCCCCACATCGACGGCGCCCTCGTCCGCGGGCGCCGGGATCGATGTGGAGGGGTCCGAATGCGTCGCCCGGTGGTTCCACTTCTGCTGCTTTCGCTGGCGATCGGCGGCACGGCCACGGGCGCCGCGCCTTCGCCGGCCATGCAGGCCTTCCTCGATCGGCAGGCGAAACTGCAGGCACTGGGCGATTCTCCTTCCGCGATCAAATCGCTGGGCGCCGACGGCATCTTCAGCGGCGGCTTCGAGGACGGCGGCGATGGCAACGCCGACTGCAACGCCGACACCGACGGCGACACGCTGCCCGACTGCGCCGAAACCAACACCGGCACCTTCGTCGACATCACCGACACCGGCACCGATCCGAATCACGCCGACACCGATCGCGACGGCCTGAAGGACGGCGAAGAGTTGCTCGGCACCATCGACGGCCTCGACCTTCCGGCGCTGGGCGTGAATCCGCTGCGCCGCGATCTGCTGGTGGAATACGACTGGTTCGACGATGCCGAGGAATGCGCCGCTCACAGCCACAAGCCCAACGATGCCGTGCTCGAACGCGTGCGCGCCACCTACGCCGCCGCCCCCGTGCAGAATCCCGACGGCAGCACCGGCATCAACGTGATCCAGGATGCGGGCCAGGGCGGCGCGCTTTCGGGCGGCAATGTGATCGCGGGCCACAGCGCCGTGCTGCCGGGTTCCTTCGACGGCACCTATCATGAAATCCGCGACACGAACCACGACGCGCGCCGCGTGGGCTACTTCCACTACGTGCTGCTGGCGCATCGCTACAACGGCGGTTCCGACAGCTCGGGCTACGGCGAGATCGTCGGCGACGACGCCCTCGTCACGCTCAACTGCTCGATCGGCGAATCCAACGTGACGCGCACCGTGCTGCACGAGCTGGGACACAACCTCGGCCTCGATCACGGCGGCTTCGAAGCCTGCAACGGCAAGCCGAACTACAACTCGCTGATGAACTACCGCTACCAGTTCAACGGTCTGGACGCGACCTGCAACGCCAGCGGCGACGGCCGCACCGACGGCTATTCGCGCGGCGACCGCGTCGTCATCGACGAGTCGCAGATCGACGAGATGCAAGGCGTGTGCGGCGGGCCGGCCATCGACTGGAACGCCAACGGCAACGTCGAATCCGGCATCGCCGTCGACATCAATCCCGGTTACGCGGCGAGCTGCGGCGGCAGCGACCTGAGCCAGATCGAGGATTTCGACGACTGGGCCAACGTCACGCTGCAGGGCACGCAGGACGCGGCCGGCAAGCTCAAGGGCATCAAGCGCGAGACCGGTTGCGCGGGCGCGCCGGCGCCCGGCCAACACTGAGGCTCAATCCAGCTCCACCCACACCGGTGCATGATCGCTCGGCCGCTCCCATGTGCGGGGCTCGCGATCGATCACGCTGGCGCGGCAGCGCGAACGCAGCGCATCGCTCACCAGCACCAGGTCGATGCGCAGGCCGTGGTTGCGGCGGAACGCGCCGGCGCGGTAATCCCACCACGAGTACTGCCCCGCATCCGCGCTGTGCAGCCGGAAGCTGTCGTGCAGGCCGATCGACATCAGCTCGCGCAGCGCCGCACGCTCGCCGGTGGAGCTGTGGATGGACTCCTCGTTCCAGATCGCCGGGTCGTGCACGTCGCGGTCGTCGGGCGCGATGTTGAAATCGCCGAGCACGACCATCTCCGGATACCGTTCGCGCTCCTCCGTCAGCCATTCACGGCAGGCGCGCAGCCAGCGCAGCTTGTAGTCGTACTTCTCGCTGCCCACCGCCTGGCCGTTCACCACGTAGAGATCGACGATGCGCACGCCGCCCACCGTCGCCGCCAGCACGCGCTTCTGTTCGTCCTCGAAACCGCGGATGCCCACGCACAGATCGGTGGCCGGCTCGCGCGAGAGCAGCGCCACGCCGTTGTAGGTCTTCTGGCCGGCGAACACGCTGTGCCAGCCCGCATCCGCCAGCACCTGCTGCGGGAATTTGCTGTCTTCGAGCTTGGTTTCCTGCAGCGCGACGACCTCCGGCGCACGCGCCTTCAGCCACTCTTCCAGGTGCGGCATGCGCACATTGAGGGAGTTGACGTTCCAGCTGGCGATGCGCATGTCAGTCGGCCCGGTTGTGTTCGTCGAGGTGCTTGTCGATCCCGTGCGGCGTGTAGGTCAGCTTCTTGCCGCGCGTTTCGGCGCGGATAAGATCGTTCTTCTGCCGCATCTCCGGTTTCATGTAGCCGCGCTTGTGTTCCAGGTGCACGCAGATCGCGGAATAGCGGATGGTCTTGCCGGTGATGCCGAGGTTGGTGAGCCGCTCGCCCAGTTCGAGATCCTGCCCGCCGTATTGCATGCGCTCGTCCCAACCGTTCACCCTGACGACGTAGTCCTTCCACACCGAGGCATTGTGGCCGTGCAGGCGCGGCTTCACCGGCGTCAGCGTGTTGAGCAGCGAGCGCAGGGTCTCGTTCTTCACGCGCAGCTTGAGCGTGTGGCGCTCCAGGCCATTGGCCTTAAGCCAGTCGTAGTCGGTGGCGCGGCCGGCCAGGATGTCGTCCCGGGTGATCCGGTGCGAAAGTTCCAGCGGCAGCTTGGAATAGCCGCCGGTGAGATAGCGCCCGCGCTCGCGCAGCTGCAGGTGGCGCGCGACGAACTCCGGATGCGGGATGCAATCGCCGTCGGTGAAGATCAGGTAATCGCTCTCGGCCAGCAGGATGCCCCGGTTCATGCCCTTGCACTTCTGGTAGCCCTCGTCGGGCTGCCAGAAGTGGCGCAAGCGGTATGGCAGCTGCGGCCGCACCCGGTCGATCACGGCCCGCGTCTCCTCCCGCGAGCCATCGTCCACCACGAGCACCTCGAAATCCTTCTCGGTCTGCGTGGCATAGCCCCACAACACCCATTCAAGCCATTGCGGCTCGTTGTAGGTGGCGAACATCACGGTCGTTTTCGGCATGGCGCGGGAAGTGGCGGGCGGCCACCCATTGTAGCGGCCGCCCGGCGTGGTTCACGGCACGCACCCCAGGCAGGGATTGTTCTGCGCGTGCATTTCGTAGTTTTCGGCGTTGCGGTAGGCGCTCTGGGGATGCGCCGCGGCGTACTTGCTGGCGCCCTTGTAACCGTACCCTCCAGAGACATCGGTGGTACCGCCAACGTTCGCGAAATGCGTGATTTCGTGGATCAGTATCGCCGATTGGCCTGTGGTCTTGGCAAACTCCGGCTTGGTCGCATAGGTATCGAATTCCCAGAACAATGGACACAAGTAGATGCGATCCGAGTCACCGCTCATGACGAATGCCGTAGCCCATGATTGCCACTCGGCCGGGCACTGTCCGCACGAATAGGCGATGCTTTCCGGATTCCTCAAGCGGGTTTCCACTTCGCTCATGATGTCATGTGCACGAATGGCGCTGGAGGCCGAACCGAACCAGAATGCGTTGCGCAACTTCAGCGGATCGCTGGTGTCACCTTCCAGGTGGGTGCGCGAGAGTGTCGCCAGGAGCGTCGCCCACGGCACGATCTCGCTGTTCCAGCGATTGGTTTGCTGAAGCTTGCAACCCTTGAATGGTTCGAACGGCTCGACGATTTCCTCGTCGCCTACTTCGCCGCAACCTTCGTCGCATTCGCCGGGGATGTCGAACCATATCTCTGCTTGCGCATCGCTTGGCCCGAGCACGCGATGCAGGCCGGACATCCGGCTCGGGTAGGCCGCCGCGAGGTCGATATCGAACGAGCGCGTTTCTCCGGGCGCCAGGACGATCTCTTCGTCACCCGAGGGTTCCACCAGCGCCCCCACGTACGGCAGGGTTCGCCCGGCAGGATCGGTCACCGTGAACAGATCGGTCGCCAGCCTGCGGCCGCCTGCCCAGGTGGCCGGCACCGCGGCACCGCCATCGGAAGGATTCGATAGCGTGAAAATGACGTGCCCCGCGATCGAGGGTTCGATCGTCACCTCGATGTTCGCGGGCTCGAACGCTCCTGCCGCCGAAGTCCAGATCAATGCCATCAGAACTGCATTCCTTTTCATGCGGATTTCCCGTGCTGCCACGACGCGTGGCCGACAGCGGAACCGCCGCGGCACCAGCCAGCGCACCGTTTCGGCGCAAGAAATATGGCAACGCCATGCAAACAATCTTGTCGTCGAGCCTAAGATAGGCGCATGGAATTCATCGACCTTCGCTCCGATACCGTCACCCGCCCCACCGCCGCCATGCGTGCGGCCATGCTCGACGCCGACGTGGGCGACGACGTGTACGGGGAAGATCCCACCGTCAACGCGCTGCAGGCGCGACTCGCGGCCGATCTCGGCTTCGAGGCCGGACTGTTCGTCCCTTCGGGCACGCAGTCCAACCTGCTGGCGCTGATGTCGCACTGCGAACGCGGCGACGAGTATCTCGTCGGCATGGAAGCGCACACCTACAAGTACGAGGGCGGCGGCGCCGCGGTGCTGGGCTCGATCCAGCCGCAGCCGATCCCGCATGCGCCCGACGGCACGCTGCCGCTGGAGGCCGTGCAGCGCGCGATCAAACCCGTCGATCCGCATTTCGCGCGCAGCCGGCTGCTGTGCCTGGAGAACACATGGCACGGACGGCCGCTGCCGCTCGACTACCTGGCGGATGCGCGCTCGTTCTGCGATGCGAACCGGCTGGCGCTGCACCTGGACGGCGCGCGCCTGTACAACGCCGCGGTGGCCTGCGGCGTGGCGGCGCGCGAGGTCGCGAAGCACTTCGACAGCGTTTCGGTGTGCCTGTCGAAAGGCCTGGGCGCGCCGGTGGGCTCGGTGCTCGTGGGCAAGCGCGAACTCATCGAACGCGCGCGACGTTGGCGCAAGGTGGCGGGCGGCGGCTGGCGCCAGGCCGGCATGCTCGCGGCTGCCTGCCTGCACGCGCTCGATCATCATGTCGCGCGGCTCGCCGACGATCACGCACGCGCGGCGCGGCTCGCAGAACGATTGCGCGGCCTGCCCGGCCTCGCCGTCGCCGGCCAGCACACCAACATGGTTTTCATCGAAGTGTCGGTCGACCGGCTTTCGAGCTTCAAGGCGCATGTCGACGCCGCCGGGCTGCGCATGTCGATCGGCTACCTGCCGACGATCCGGATGGTCACCCATCTCGACATCGACGACGCCATGATCGATCGCACGATCGGCGTGTTCGAGGCGTTCTTCAGCTGAGCGGGCGCGCCAGCCAAGCCTTCATCGGCGCCCAGTAGTTTTCCTTCCAGGCGGCCTCGACGCTGTCCAGCAGCGCCTTCGGCACGCCGCGATGCGTGAGCACGAGTTCCGTGCCGCCCTGCGGCGTGGGCGTGAGCACGAAGGCCGCCATCGAATAGACGCCTTCGGGAAAGTCCTCGCGCCGCCACGCCTGCACGATGCGCTTGCAGGGCACGAGGTCGACGTTGATGCCGCGCACCGTGCCGGCATCGGCCGAGAACGCCCCGCCCACCTCCGTGCTGATGGTCGCCTTGCGGCCGGTCATCGCCGTGCGCTTGCCGGAATCGGCGAGCAGCTCGTAGATCGTCTGCGGCGGCGCGGGGAAACGCACCTTGAACTTGAGGGTCTTGCACATGGCCTCGCCTCCTCGCGTCAGGTCACCGGCCGCTGCGCGGCCTTGGGTTCGGTGAGTTCTTCGCCCGGCCCTGCACGCCCCGCCATCTCGGCGCCGGCGTGCCGCGGCAGCTGCAGCATCAGCAGGGCCGAGAGCGCGGACAACGCGCCCACGATGAAGAACGCGAAGCTGAAATTCTCCGGCGCCGTCGCCTCGCGTCCGGTGGCGAGCGCCGCGAACTGCAGCGCGTAGCCGCCGATCGCCACGCCCACGCTCAGCGAAAGCTGCTGCATCATGCCGGCCACGCTGCTGGCCTGCGCCATCTTGGCGGGCGCGACCTCGTCGTAGGCGATCGCGTTCATGCTGGTGAACTGCAGCGAGCGCAGGCAGCCCGCGAACAACAGCACGCCGATGATCAACGCATGCGGCGTGTCCGGCGTGAACAGGCCGTACACCGCCAGACCGAGCGAGGCCGCCGCCGCATTCCACACCAGCACGCGGCGGAAGCCGAAACGCTTGAGCACGCGCGAGGCGATGGTCTTCATGAACATCGCGCCGGCCGCCGAGGCGAAGGTGATCAGCCCCGACTGCAACGGCGTGAGCCCGAAGCCGAGCTGCAGCATCAGCGGCAGCAGGAAGGGCGTGGCGCCCACGCCGATGCGGAACACCGAGCCGCCCAGCACGCCGGCGCGAAAACTCGGCAAGCGGAACAGGCGCAGGTCGAGCAGCGGATTCGGATGTCGCAGCGCATGCACCACGTAGCCGCCGAGCAGGATCAGCCCGCCGATCAGCGTCGCCCAGGCGATTGCGTTCGACACCTGCTGCCGCCCGAGCGTCGAGAAGCCGAACATCGCCAGCGCCAGGCCCGCGCCCGACAACAGGAACCCGAGCCGGTCGAGCCTGCCCGGCGGTTCCCCGAGGTTCGGCACGAAGCGCCAGCCCAGCACGATGCCGACGAGTCCCATCGGCAGGTTGATAAGGAAGATCCAGCGCCAGTCGAAATAGGTCGCGATGAAGCCGCCGATGCCCGGCCCGATGATGGGCGCGATCAGCGCGGGCACCGTGAGCCAGCTCAGAGCATGCACCAGTTCGGCCTTGGGGATCGTGCGCAGCAGGACGATGCGCCCCACCGGCACCATCAGCGCCCCGCCCATGCCCTGCACGAAGCGCGCGGCCACCAGGGTTTCGAGCGAGCCGCTGGCGGCGCAGGCCAGCGAGCCGAGGAGGAACACTGCGATGGCACAGACGAAGGTGTTGCGCGCGCCGAAACGATCGCCGATCCACCCGCTCACCGGAATGAACACGGCGAGCGCGAGCAGATAGGTGGTGAGCGCAAGCTTGAGCGCGATCGGCTCGGTGCCCAGGTCCTGCGCGATCGCCGGCAGCGAGGTGGCGATCGCGCTCGAATCCATGTTTTCGATGAAGAGCGCCGTCGCGATGATCAGCGGCAGCGTGCGCTTCCCCGCCACCTCAGGCGGCCAGGCCGTAGCTCTTGAGCAGCGCGTCGGTCGAAGGCTCGCGGCCGCGGAACGCCACGAAACTCTCCAGCGCCGGCCGCGAACCGCCCACTGCGAGGATCTCGCGCCGGTAGCGCTTGCCGGTCTCCTCGTCGAACAAGCCGGCCTCTTCGAAGGCGGCGAACGCATCCGCGCTCAGCACCTCGGCCCACAGATAGCTGTAATAGCCCGCGGCGTAACCGCCCGCGAAGATGTGCGTGAACGATTGCGGGAAACGATGCCACGCCGGCGGCACGATGGCGGCGACCTCGCGCCGCACCTCGTCGAGGATGTCCAGCGTGCGCGCGCCGCGCGCCGCGTCGTATTCCAGATGCACGCGGAAATCGAACAGCGCGAATTCGAGCTGCCGCACCAGGAACAGGCCGGCATGGAAGTGCCGCGCGGCCAGCATCTTGTCGAACAGCGCCTGCGGCAGCGGCTCGGACGACTTCCAGTGGCGCGCGAACAGATCGAGCGCCGCACGCTGCCAGCCGTAGTTCTCCATGAACTGGCTGGGCAGTTCGACCGCATCCCACTCCACGCCGCTGATGCCGCCGATGCTGGGCCAGCCGATCTCGGTGAGCAGGTGGTGCAGGCCGTGGCCGAATTCGTGGAAC
>CAMLOR010000048.1 GCA_946481615.1 uncultured Aquimonas sp. | reverse complement strand
AGGTCTTCGCCGAAGATCACCACCAGCTCGGCCTGGCGGCTCTCGCGGAACCACTGCCACAGCCCGCGGCCGCCGCGCGACTTGTTCACTTCCACCATGCAGGCGCGCATCGAGATCGCCTCGGCGACGATGCCGAAGGTGAGCACGCCCACCGCCCACCACCAGTTCTCCAGCGGCTCGCTGGCGTGCAGTTTGTGCCAGCCTTCGTAGAGCGAGAACATGCCGCCGACGCTGAAGAGGATCAGCGCGACCAGGAAACTCCAGAAGTAGATCGCCTTGCCGTAGCCCAGCGGATAGTCCGGCGAGGGCGGGCGGCGCGCCTGCTTCACGCCCAGCAGCAGCAGGCCCTGGTTGCCGCAGTCGGCCAGCGAGTGCACCGCCTCGGCCAGCATCGCGGAGGACCCCGTCATGAAGGCCGCGAAGCCCTTGGCGAGGAAGATCGCGAAGTTCGCGCCGAGCGCGTAAAGGATCGCGCGAGTGGAATCGCCGCCGCCTGCCATGTGCTGCCCCCGTGTCGTGGTCGGGGGATTTTAGCGGGTCAATCCGCGAACTGCGCCTGTAGTTTTTTCGTGAGCCTGGCCCGCACCAGCTCGTAGGCGCGGCGGATCAGGGCCTCGAGTTCCTTGCGCGGGACGACTTTCGGATCGTCGAGCGTCACCCAGTGGGCGCGCGCCATGTAGGGCGCGGGGCGGAAACCGGGGCGATCGGTGTATTCGAGGAAGCGCTCGGGTTCGACCTTGAAACTGAGCTTGCCCTTCTCCGGGCCGGACAAGGCCTGGCCGCAGAACATCTTGCCGCCCACCGAGAAGATCAGATCGTCGTCCCACTTCACGTCGGACGTGACACCGGGCCAGTCTTTCGTGAGTTTCGTGAGGGCCTTGTCGTCCACCGCCTGGCTCCGGCATGAATCGTGCGCAACGGATTAGAGCACAGGCTCGCGCCGCGGCTGCGACCCTGCCGCCCATGCTCGCCGCCCCCTATGCTGTGCGCTCCCTGGCCGGGCGCGCACCGATGCTCCGCGAACCGCTGCCGCAACGCTGGCACGAACGCCTCCGCCTGGCGGACGGCCGCGAGTTGTTGCTGCGTCCGATCGTGCCCGAGGATGCCGAACCGATCCGCGCCGGCTTCGCGCTGCTCTCGCCGGAAGAAGTGCGGCTGCGCTTCCTGCACCCGCTCAAGGAGCTGTCGCCGGATCTGCTGCACCGTTTGACGCATCTGGACCGCCGCCGCGATTTCGCGCTGGTGGCCGCCGAACCGCTGCCGCCGGGCGAGGCCCTGGTGGGCGCGGTGGCGCGCGCCTCCATCGACGAGGACGGCCGGCGCGCGGAGTTCGCGATCCTGGTGAGCCGCTTCCTCGCCGGCCAGGGCCTGGGCGTGTTGTTGATGAAACGCCTGATCCGCTGGGCGCGGCTGAAGAAACTCGACGAGTTGTACGGCGATGTGCTCGACGAGAACCACGCGATGCTGGCGCTGGCGCAGATGCTGGGCTTCCATCGCGAACCGCTGGCGGACGAACCGGGGATCATCCGGGTGCGGCTGGCGTTGCGCGCGAGCCCGGCAGGCTCCGCACCTGGATTGCCGCCTGCGCGGGAATGACGAAAGGTCAGGTGCGCGCCGCGGCGCTCAGCGCTTCCAGGCGCGCGCGTTGCGGCGCGGCGGGTGCCAGCACCGGTTCGAGGATGGGGCGCGCGCTTGCCAGCCGCGCATTCGCCGCCTTCGCGTCGCGGTCGAGCAGATCGAGATCGGCGAGATCGAGCAGCAACTCGCCGACGCCCACGTAGGTTTCTCCACGTGCCGCGCGCAGCGTGACGAGCGCCTGTTCGAGATCGCGACGTGCCGCGTCGCGCCGTCCTGCCGCACTGGCCAGCAGCGCGCGCGTGCGCAGCAATTGCGCGTAGCGGGCGCTTTCCACGCCGCCGATATCATCCACGGTGCGTTCGGCCTCGGCCACGTAGTCGTGCGCCTTCGCGGCACTGCCGTAGCGGCGTTCCCACTCGGCCAGATGCAGCCGCTGGCGCCACGCCTGCACGCGGAAACCCTCGCCTTCGCCCGCGTCGATGGGTTTCTCCAGCCAGTCGCGCGCTTCCTCGGGCTTGCCGGCCAGCATCAGCAGGCGTCCTAGGTTCTGCCGGTATTGCATGTGCAGCAGCGGCTGGTCGGCGGAACTGGCGGCCGCGATTTCCAGCGCGCGGCGCATCAGGGGTTCGGAAGCCTGGTAGTCGCCCATTTCCTCGTAGAGCGCGGCCACGTTGTTGTAATCGATGCCGAGCGAAGGATCGAAGGCATCGAGGATGCGCTCGCTGATGCGCAGCGACGCCAGCAACTGCTCCACGGCCTCGCGCGTGCGGCCGTCCTCGTAATAGACCGAACCCAGCGCGCTGTGCACCAGCGCGAGCTGGTTGCTGTCGCGCTCCTGCCGGCGGCCGCGATGCTGCAGCACTTCGAGCAGCACGGCTTCCGCCTGGCGACGCTTGCCCACCTCGCGCAGCAGTTCGGCCTGGAAGCCGAGCGCCGAGACCAGGCGTTCGTCGTCCGCCGCCAGGCGCCGCCGCAGGCCGGCGACGGCATCGGCCATCAGCGGTTCGGCGGCTTCGTAGCGGCCGTCGGTGCGCATCATCTCGGCGAGGAAGACGCGCGCTTCGTGGGTGTCGGCATGGTCGGCGCCATGCAGCGCGGTGAACTGCGCGACGGCCTCGCGCAGCAAGGGTTCGGCCTCGCTGATGCGGTTCTGGCGCGAGAGGATCAGCCCGACGCTGGCGGTGGCCTCGGCGATGCCCTGCGGATCGCCGAGGTGGCGGCGCAGATGCAGCGCGGTGGTGTACGCGGCTTCGGCTTCCGCATACACCGCGCGCGCCTGCAAGGCATCGCCGAGCCGCGTCCACATCAGCGCCTGCTCGGCCTCCGGCAGGCGCGCGTCGCGCGCCGAGGCGATCGCATCGCGCAGCGCATCGGTGGCCTTGGCCGGTTGTCCGAGGTTGGCGTAGATCTCGCCGAAGGCGTCCAGCAGGCGCGTGCGATGCACGCCGCTGAGCTGTGCGTCGGAATCGATGCGGTGCCGGCCGCGGTCGATCAGTTCCGTGGGCGAGAGGCTGGCGCCGCGGGCGCGGCGCGGATCGGCTTCGCGGAAGACATCGACCAGGAAGGTGGTGACCGCCTCGGCGGCCTGCGTCTGCGCCACCGCTTCGCGCTCGGCGCGCAGCGCGCGGTCGCGCTCGTCGGCCAGGCGCCACGCGGAGGCGGCCAGCAGGGCCACCGCCACCAGCGCGCCGGTCGCCACGAGCGGATGCCGGCGCAGCAGTTTCTGCGCGCGATAGCGCAGGCTGTCGGGCACGGCGCGCACCGGCTGGCCCGAAAGATGGCGTTGCAAGTCGTCGGCGAGCGCTTCGGCGGAAGGGTAGCGACGTTCCGGATCGGGCGCGGTGGCGCGCAGCACGATGCGATCCAGATCGCCGCGCAACGCACTGCGGCGCGCCGCCGGCGCCACGCTGCTCGGCGCCGCGATGGCGCCGCTGGCGTCGGCTTCGGGCGTGCGATCGGTGAGCAGTTCGCTGAGCAACAGACCGAGCGCATAGACATCGGTGGCGGTGCTGAGCGGCTCGCCGCGGCGCTGCTCGGGGCTGGCGTAGGCCGGCGTGAACCAGGGCTGCGTGGCGCTGGAGATGCGCGATTCGGGATCGACCAGCTTGGCGATGCCGAAATCGAGCAGCACCGGCCGGCCGTCGTCGCGCAGCAGCACGTTCGCGGGCTTGATGTCGCGATGCACGATCAGGCGCTGGTGCGCGTAGTGCGCGGCGCGCGCCAGATCGCGCAGCAGCTCGACGCGGCGCGCCACCGGCAACTGCAGACGTTCGCAGGCCTGCGCGATCAGTTCGCCCGGCACGTACTCCATCACGAGGTAGGGCTGGCGCTGCGCGGTCTCGCCGCCGTCGAGCAGGCGCGCGATGTTGGGATGCGAGAAATCGGCGAGGATCTGGCGCTCGTGCCGCAACTGCTGCGCGGCGCCGGCGGTGGCGAAGCCGCGGATCAGCTTGATCGCGACCTGCTGCTGGAACTGCTGGTCGGCGCGCTCGGCAAGATAGACCAATCCCATGCCGCCGCTGCCCAGTTCGCGCAGCAGGCGGTACGGGCCGATGCGCAGACCCGGCAACGGTGCATCGGTCGCTTCCACCAGCGCCGAATCGAAGCGTCGGGTGAGTTCGGGGCTGCGCTCGTCGGCCAGCAGCATGCCGGCCAGTTCGGCGCGCAGATCGTCGTCGACGGCGAGCGCGGCCAGCCAGCGGCCACGTTCGGGGGCGGGAACGGCGAGGCCTTCCTCGAACAACTGCTCGAGGCGTTGCCAGCGGCTATCGCTCACGTCTCGAGGCGTTGCTTGAGCCAGGCACGCGCGAAGCGCAGGTCGCGGTTGACGGTGGCGAGCGAAACGTCGAGCACCTTCGCCACCTCTTCCAGATCCAGCCCGACCAGGTAATTGAGTTCGACGACGTCGGCCTTGCGCGGATCGCTCGTGCGAAGCTGGGTGAGCGCTTCGTACAGCGCTTCGGCGTCGCTGGCTTCGTCCATCGCCACGTCTTCGGCCGCGCCCAGCGTCACCTTGAGCTGGCCGCCGCCGCGCTTGACGCTGGCCTGGCGGCGCCCGAGATCGTGCAGGATGTTGCGCAGCGCGACCGCCACCGTCTTGAAGAAGTGCGCGCGATCCTGCCAGGCCACGTCGGCGCCGAGCAGGTTGAGCACCAGTTCGTTCGCCAGTTCCGTCGGCTGCAGCAGCAGGCCGCCGCCCTCGGCGCGCAGACGCCGCGCCGCCAGTTCGCGGATGCGGTCGTACACGAGCGAGAGCACCGCATCCGCCGCCTGTCCGTCGCCCCCGCTCCAGGCGTGCAGCAGTCGCGTCAACTGCGCGCGCTGCGCTTCTTCGCTCCCCGTCATCGCCTCGTCTCCCGCCACCCTGGGTCGAATCATACGGAGCCGGCCGCTCCCGCGCAGACATCGGGCTGCGAACGCCGCCACGGAATGCGCAAGCGCCGCGCCGTTCCGATCCTGCGCTTGCGACGCCGGTCCGTGACATACAGCGCGGGCCGATTGCGTTAGCCGACCGTCCCGCCGCCCCCTGCGGCCCACGGAAGGATTCCGCCATGTCGTATCCGCGTGCCCTGCTCTCTCTCGCCCTGGCCTTCGCCTGCACCGCCGCGCAGGCCGACCCCGGCGATCTGGATGTGCGTTTTTCCGGCGACGGCGTCGCCCTGATCGATGCCGGTGGCCTCGACGAAGCGGTCTACGCCCTCGCGCCCGACGCCGACAACGCGGTCTTCGCGGCCGGCGCGCTTTACGAAGTGACCAACCCGTTCGCGCCCACCGGCAAGGGCGGCGCCACCGGCTACGAGATGACCATCGTGCGCCTGCTGGCCGACGGCGGCCTCGACCCGGCCTGGGGCGAAGGCGGCTACGCGCAGGTGGGCTTCGGCGGCGACAGCGAGCATGTGCGCGACATGGTGCGCCTGGCCGACGGCAGCCTCGTGGTGGCCGGCTCGCTCGAACGCGAATCGCACAGCGATTTCGGCGTCGCGCGTTTCACCGCGCAGGGCTTCGTCGACGAGTTGTTCGGCGAATTCCCGGCGTTCAAGGGCGTGGCGCCGCGGCTGGGCGCGGTGGCCTTCAACGTCGGCCCCGACGACAGCGTCAATGACGAAGCCATCGCGCTGGCGGTGCAGAGCGACGACAGCATCGTGGTGGCGGGCATCGGCTACGCCAACGACGGCGCCTTCAAATATCCGCGCTTCGGCATCGCGCGCCTGACGCCCGACGGCCAGCTCGACGACACCTTCCCCGGCGACGGCTGGTTCACCGTGGCGCCGCTGGCGGCCGAGGCTTCCGAATACGTCACCGCCATCGCTCGCCGCCGCGACGGCACGCTGACGCCCGACGACGGTTTCGTCGTGGCCGGCTACAGCAATGCCGGCAACCGCGCGATCCTGCGCCGCTTCCTCGCCGACGGCACGCCGGACCCGCAGTTCGGCACGCAGGGCCTGGTCACCGTGCAGGCTGGCCCCGGCACCGGCATGTTCCGGATCGACGATGCCGTGATCGACTCCCTGGGCCGCATCGTGGTGGTGGGGCGCGGCAACGATCGCGGCTACGCCTTCATGCGCTTCATGCCGGACGGCGATGTCGACGCGAGCTTCGGCACCAGCGGCCGCCGCCACGTGAAGTTCAGCGGCGAATCCGACTACGACCTGCCGAACGCGCTCATGCTGCAGGCCGACGGCAAGATCGTCGCGGCCGGCGAAGCCACCTCGCGCGCCACCGGCGCTCCGCGCAGCGACTTCGCCAGCGTGCGCCTGCTGCCGGACGGCGCGATCGACACCGGCTTCGGCGATGGCGCCGGACGCTCGACCTATCCCGTCAGCGTCGAAGGCGACACCGCGTGGGCGGTCACGGTGACCAGCGATGGCAGCCTCTTGCTGGCCGGCCAGGCGGATGTGGGCACGCCCGACAACGACATGGCCCTCCTGCGCCTGCAGGGCGATCCGACGATCTTCGCGGACGGGTTCGAAGACTGATGTCGACCCCGCGCAGGCGGGGCCCAGCGACTTTCGTGCGCCCCCCGAAGTCACTGGATTCCCGCCTGCGCGCGAATGACGAAGCGCCCCCGCGGTAGAATCCGCGGCCCTTCGTGGTGCCGCCTCCCCGCGTGACGAAATCCCCGCCCTGCCTGCTCGATCCCCCGCTGCCGCACGGCAGCCAGAAGCGCGCCGACTGGCGCGCGACCGCCAGCCCGAGCGCCTTCGCGCTGGCGGTGGCCTGCGCCGCGCAGAAGCACAGTGGCCTCGTGATGGTGGCCACGCGCGACACGCATGCCGCGCACGCGCTCGAAGCCGAGCTCAAGGTTTTCGCCGCCGCGGATCTTCAGGTGCTGCATTTCCCGGACTGGGAAACGCTGCCTTACGACCTCTTCAGCCCGCACCCGGACATCGTTTCGCAACGCGTGGCGACGCTGTACCGGCTGCCGTCCACCAGGCGCGGCATCCTTGTCGTGCCCGTGGCCACGCTGATGCAGCGCCTGAGCCCGGTCGAATTCGTCGCGGGCAACGCGCTGGTCGTCGAAACCGGCAGGAAGCTCGATTTCGACGCCGAGAAACGCCGCCTGGAATCGGCCGGCTACCGCCACGTGCCGCAGGTGCTCGATCCGGGCGATTTCGCGGTGCGCGGCGCGCTGCTCGACGTGTTCCCGATGGGCGCGGCCGAACCCTACCGCATCGAACTGCTGGACGAGGAAATCGACTCGATCCGCAGCTTCGATCCGGAGACGCAGCGCTCGCTGCAGAAAGTCGACTCGGTGCGCATGCTGCCCGCGCGCGAGTTCCCGCTCGACGAGAACGCCGCGCGCGCCTTCCGCAACCTGCTGCGCGAGCGCTTCCCGATCGATCCGCGGCGCTGCCCGCTCTACCAGGATCTGAAGGAAGGCGGCGCGCCGGCCGGCATCGAGTACTACCTGCCGCTGTTCTTCGAGAAGACCGCGACCCTGTTCGACTACCTCGGCGGTGACGCGCTGTGCGTGCTGGGCGAAGGCGTGCAGGACGCCGCCGCGGCGTTCTGGAAGCAGACCGGCGAACGCTACGAGCAGCGCCGCCACGACGTCGAACGCCCGGTGCTGGCGCCGGACGAGTTGTTCACGCCGCCGGACACGCTGCGCGAGCGGCTCAACCGCATCGGCCGCGTCGAAGTGCTGCCGCACGGCCATCCGCGCTGGGACGAGGCGCAGGCGCTGGGCGACCAGCCGGCGCCGTCGCTGCCGCTGGCGCAGAAGGGCGACGACAACGCCGCGGCGCTGCGATCGTTCCTGGGCAGTTATCCCGGACGCGTGCTGATCGCGGCCGATTCGCCGGGACGGCGCGAGGCGTTGATCGAGACGTTGGTGACGCATGGCTTGAAGCCGGAGCCTGTCGCCGGTTGGCACGAATTCGCTCGTCGTTCCCGCGAAGGCGGGAACCCAGTGACTTCCGACGCCTCGCAAAAGTCACTGGGTCCCCGACTGCGCGGGGACGACGGGAGCTTGTCGCGGGACGACGGCCGCTTCTGCATCACCGTGGCTGCACTCGAAGACGGCTTCGCCCTCACCGAGCCCGCGCTCTGCGTCCTCACCGAGCGCCAGTTCTATCCCGAACGCGCCGCGCAGGTGCGCCGCCGCAAGCGCGCCGGCCGCGATCCGGAATCCATCATCAAGGATCTCTCGGAGATCACGCTGGGCGCACCCATCGTGCACGAGGATCACGGCGTCGGGCGCTATCGCGGCCTCGAATCGCTCGATGTGGGCGGCAACACCGCCGAGTTCCTCGCCATCGAATACGCCAAGGGCGACAAGCTCTACGTGCCGGTGGCGCAGCTGCATCTCGTCAGCCGCTACTCGGGCGCCTCGCCGGAACTGGCGCCGCTGCATTCGCTCGGCGGCGAGCAGTGGGAGAAGGCGCGCAAGAAGGCCGCCGAGAAGGTCCGCGACGTGGCGGCCGAACTGCTGGAAATCCAGGCCAAACGCCACGCCCGCGCCGGGCTGGCGATGGATCTGGACCGCGCGATGTACGAGCAGTTCGCCGCGCAGTTCCCGTTCGAGGAAACGCCCGACCAGCTCGCCAGCATCGAGGCCGTGATCGCGGATCTGGCCTCCAGCCAGCCGATGGACCGCGTGGTCTGCGGCGACGTGGGTTTCGGCAAGACCGAAGTCGCCGTGCGCGCCGCCTTCGTCGCGGCCACCGCCGGCAAGCAGGTCGCGCTGCTGGTGCCGACCACGCTGCTGGCCGAACAGCATTACCGCAACTTCCGCGACCGCTTCGCCGATTGGCCGATCAAGGTGGAAGTGCTCTCGCGCTTCAAGAGCGCCAAGGAAATCAAGGCCGAGCTGCAGAAGCTCGCCGAAGGCAAGATCGACGTCATGGTCGGCACGCACCGGCTGCTGCAGGAGGACGTCAAGTTCAAGGACGTGGGCCTGGTCATCGTCGACGAGGAACAGCGATTCGGCGTGCGCCAGAAGGAACGCCTGAAGGCGATGCGCGCCGAAGTGCACCTGCTCACGCTCACCGCCACGCCCATCCCGCGCACGCTCAACATGGCGATGGCGGGGCTGCGCGAGCTTTCGATCATCGGCACGCCGCCGGCGCATCGCCTCGCGGTGCAGACCTTCGTGGTGCACTGGGACGGCGCGCTGCTGCGCGAGGCCATCCAGCGCGAGCTGGCGCGCGGCGGCCAGGTCTATTTCCTGCACAACGAAGTCGACAACATCGAGCGCATGGCGCGCGAACTCGGCGAGCTCGTGCCCGAGGCGCGCATCCGCTACGCGCACGGCCAGATGCCCGAACGCGAGCTCGAACAGGTGATGCTCGATTTCCACCGCCAGCGCTTCAACGTGCTGGTCAGCACCACGATCATCGAATCGGGCATCGACATCCCGAGCGCCAACACCATCGTCATCAACCGCGCCGACCGCTTCGGCCTGGCCCAGCTGCACCAGCTGCGCGGCCGCGTCGGGCGCTCGCACCACCGCGCCTACGCCTACCTGATCGCGCCCGACAGGAAATCGATGACGGCCGACGCCGCCAAGCGCCTGGAAGCCATCACCTCGCTCGACGAGCTGGGCGCGGGCTTCACGCTGGCCACGCACGACCTCGAAATCCGCGGCGCGGGCGAGCTGCTGGGCGAGGAACAGAGCGGCCAGATCGCAGAAGTGGGCTTCAGCCTCTACACCGAGCTGCTGGAACGCGCGGTGCGTTCGATCAAGCAGGGCAAGATCCCCGATCTCGACGACGCCGATCGCCACGGCGCCGATGTCGAACTCGGCATCCCGGCGCTGATCCCCGACGACTACCTGCCCGACGTGCACGCGCGCCTGACGCTCTACAAGCGCATCGCCTCCGCGAAGGACACCGATGCCCTGCGCGAACTGCAGGTCGAGATGATCGACCGCTTCGGCCTGCTGCCCGACGCGGTGAAGAACCTCTTCACCGTCGCCGAGCTGAAACTCGCGGCCACCGCGCTGGGCATCCGCAAGCTGGAACTGGGCGAACGCGGCGGACGCGTCACCTTCACGCCCAAGCCCGCGGTGGAGCCCATCGTCATCATCAAGATGATCCAGCAACAACCCAAGGTGTTCTCGCTCGACGGGCAGGATAAGCTCAAGTTCCGCCTCGATCTGCCCGGCGCCGCCGAGCGCCTGCGCACGGCGCGCGATCTGCTGGGTTCGCTGGGCGGGCGCGCGGTGCGATAAGCGCGGGCCGCGACGTTTCCCTGCCCGGACACTCACCGGGCAGGCCGATGCGCACCCTCCTTTTCGCCTTGACGTTCGTCTCCGCGGCCGGCGCCGCGGAACTGCAGAACCCCATTCTCTTCGTCACCCAGGTACCGCCGACGCAGACCTTTTCGGCACCCACGGAAGTCTTCTTCACCCAGGACGCCTCGCCGCTCGCCGCCACGCGCGGCGGCGATCTTTGGATCCTGTATCACGACGGCACGCGCAGGAACCTCACCGCGGCCGCCGGCTACGGCGTGGCCGCCGGCCACCAGCAGAGCGTCGGCGATCCGAAATCGCCCGGGTATCCGGAAGCCACCGATCCGAAAGGCAGCTCGGGCGGCATCGCGGTGCGCAATCCGTCGGTGCACTGGCTCGGCAACAAGGCCGTCTTCAGCATGGTGGTGGGCTCGGCGCCGCGCTATCAGGTGGCGAGCTATCGCTGGCAGCTCTACGAGATCCGCGGCTTCGGGCAGAACGAGACACCGGTGATAACCAAGGTGCCCAACCAGCCGCCGTACAACAACGTGCAGCCGGTCTATCTTTCCGACGGCCGCATCCTGTTCGCGTCGGACCGTCCGCGCGGTGGCATCGCGCATCACTATCCGCAGCTCGACGAGTACGAATCCTCGCCCACGCTCACCGGGCTGTACGCGCTCGATTCCGCCAGCGGCGAGCTGCAGGTCTTTTCGCATTCGGTGTCCGGCGATTTCACGCCGCAGGTGGCGAGCGACGGACGCGTCGTGTTCACGCGCTGGGACCATCTGCTGCGCGACCAGCAGGCCGACGCGCAACTGTTCGGCGACCGCGAATTCGGTGCCTTCACCTTCGCCGACGAATCCGAGGACGCGGCGCGCGTGCCGATCTCGCTGGCGAACCACGGCGAAGTGTTCCCGGAGCCACGCGAGAAGGAATACACCGCGGTTCTCTATCCGGGCCAGCCCTGGGACGACCTCGTGTTCAATTCCTTCGTGCCCTGGCAGATCAACCAGGACGGCAGCGGCATCGAAACGCTCAATCACATCGGGCGGCACGAGTTGGTGGGTTCGTTCGAATCCTCGCGCACCGACGATCCCGGCCTCGAATACTTCAGCTTCGCCAATCCGCCGCGCCACAACCAGAGCACCTACTACCTGCTGCTGCAACTGCGGCAGTCGCCGGTGAAGCCCGATCGCTTCTACGCCGTACACGCCACCGAGTTCGGTGCGCGCGCGGCGGGCCAGATCGTCGCGCTCGACGGTCTGGCGCCCGGCATGGATCCGGCGCTGGCCGAAGGCATCGACATCACCCACGACGACACCTGGGCCTTCAACGGCGACGACGAACCGCCGCGCGCCCACGACAGCGGCAAATACCGCAACGTGCTGCCGCTGGCCGACGGCTCGCTGATCGCCGCCCACACCGCCGAGACGCGCACCGATGTCAGCACCAGCAATGCGACGACCTCGGTCTTCGATGGCCAGACGGTGCCGACGCACCACCCCTCGACGCGCTACCGCTTCCGCCTGCGCAGGCTCGTCGCACAGGACGGACTTCATGCGGCCGGCGGCGATTTCCTCACCGGCGCGCCGATCACCAAGACCGTGAGCTATTTCAATCCCGACGTGCTGGTGAAATTCGACGACGTGGAGCTTTGGGAACTCGATCCGGTGGAAGTCGTCGCCCGCCCCGTGCCGCCGATCACCGCGGCGACGACACTGCCGGCGCCCGAGGCGCAGGCCTTTGCGCAGGCAGGCGTGGACGAGACCGCGTTCCGCGCCTGGCTGCGCGAACGCGGCCTCGGCGTGGTGAGCGTGCGCAACGCCACCACGCGCGACGCCGCCGATCTGCAACAACCCTACAACCTGCGCGTGCCGGGCGGCGTGCAGACGCTCTCGGCGGCACGGCCGGACGCGAAGATCTACGAGGTCTCGCATCTGCAGCTGTTCCAGGCCGATCTGCTGCGCGGCTACGGTGGCGTCGATCAGCCCTATCCCGGACGCCGGCCGCTCGCGCGCCCGCTGCACGACGCGGAAAATCCGCACGCCGGCGGGCCGGAAAGCGCCGTGAAACTCGGCCTGGACGGCTCGGCGGCCGCCTTCGTGCCCGCGCAGCGCGCGCTCGCGTGGCAACTGGTTTCGCCGGAGGGCGAACCGATCGTCCGCGAACGCGTGTGGACCTCCACCCAGCCCGGCGAAATCCGCGTCTGCACGTCCTGTCACGGCATCAACGGCACCGACCAGGCCGGTGCACCGCCGCCGCAGAACACGCCGCAGGCGCTGATCGACCTGCTGGACTGGTGGAAGTCGGCGCGCGACGAACTCTTCGCGGACGGCTTCGAATCCTGAGCCGGCGCACTCATGGCGTGCTGGCTGCCTCGTCGCAGCGGAACGCCTCCAGATCGTAGGGCGACGCGGCCTGGTGCCGGCGCAATTCTTCGTCGGCAACGCGGCGCGGGGCGAAATAGCGCGAGTACACGCGTTCTGCCTCGGCGACCTGTTCGGCAGTAGGCGGATGGCGCAGCGACAGTGGCGGCGGCTGGATGCCCCGCCCCATCAAGGCCTGCTGCTGCATGGCGGCAGCGAAACCGGGATCGTTCCAGGGCGGCGGCAGCACCTCGTGCAGGATGTCGTGCGGCATGGCGGCGCTCATGCTCCAGCGTTGCAGCAGTTCGGCATCGCCTTCCTCCAGCAACTGCTGGAAGTAGCGCGGCGCATTGGCGCGGAACAACGGGATCAGTTCCGGATCGCGGAACAACTGTTCGGCGCGGAAGCGCTCGGCATTGAGGAACTGCGCCATCGAGGGGCGGTGCCCGGCCTGTGCCGCGAGATGGAAATAGCGCGCCGGCACCGGCCAGCGTGATTCATCGACGCCTTCGCAACGCGCCAGCGCGGCGGCGTTGTCGGCCTGCCGCCGCAGTGCGGCGTCGATCTGCCGATCGACCTCCTGCTGCGCGACGCCGCGCTGCGCGATGGCGCGCGCCTGCCCTTCGATGTTGTCGGTGTAAGGCTGCATGACGCGCGCGCGTTCGCAGAGCAGCAACTCCGCCCCGAGGCGGCACGCGGCATTCGCATCGCCGGCGCGTGCGCGACGGTCGAGATCGGCGATTTCGTCGCGCAGGAGCGGTGCGCCGGCGGCGACGCCATTCGTCGCCGCTGCGGCAGGCGTGCTCGCGATTTCCGATGCGGGCGGCGGGGGCGCCGGCAGCAGATCCGCAGTGGCAGGTTTCGTTCCGGCTTGCGCGGCGACACGGTCGTCCGCGTCGGCAGCGATGCCTCCCGAGTCGCGCACGATGGACGGCATCGGCGCATCGCGCGCCTGCGTCAGCCACCAGGCGCCACCCAGCGCGAGCGCGCCGATCGCGATGGCTCCCAGCACGATTCTCCGGTCCATGGCTTCCTCGATCGCGATGGCACGGGCAGTGTTGCCGAGCGAAATCGTGGTGGCAAGGCGTCGCCCGCCGTCGTCCCTGCGCAGGTGGGGACCCAGGTGCGGAAACTCCCTGCGCATCGCACCTGGATTCCCGCCTGCGCGGGAATGACGAAGTCAGGGGCTTTCGAATCCGTCCGCGAACAACGGCACGAGCACCGCCGAAGCGAAGCGCTTCACCTTGTCCGCATTCACCTCGCACACGTACAACTCGCCCGCTTCGTCGGTGCCGAAGCACACGTGCTGGCCGAAGCCGCCGGCGCCTTCGGGCCATTCGATCGCATTCCATTGGCCGCCGGTTTCGCTGGCGAAGCGCAGCAGTCCGGTGCAGTAGTCGCTGTAGACGTAGAGCCCTTGCAGGCCCGCGATCGCGCCGCGGTAGACGGTGCCGCCGGTGATCGCGCAGCTGCCGCCGCTGCGGTCGTCCACGAGGATGGGCGCGACCGAATCGTCGCAGTCGCCCAGCGTGCCTTCGCAGCGCGGCCAGCCGAAATCCAGCGCCGCCGTGCCCGAGGCTGCGAGGCGGTCGACTTCTTCCATGTCGGATTCACCGACGTCGCCGACGTAGATGGCGCCGTCGATCGGGTCGATGCCGAAGCGGAAGGGATTGCGCAGGCCGTACGCGAAGATCTCGTCGCAGCGCCCCACGCCGCCCTGCGTGCCGGCGAACGGATTGGCGGCGGGCACGCCGTAGTTGGCTGAGCCGTCGGCGTTGCCGCCGCACATTTCCGAGCCTGCGGGCGAGGTGGCGTCCACGTCCAGCCGCAGCAGCTTGCCCATCAGCGCGCGCGAGGCCGGATTGCCGGCGAAGCCCGCGTCGAGCGTGCAGTCGGAGTCGCTTTCGTTGTCGAGCACGTCCTGCGGCGAGAGCGATTGCGCGCGGCCGCAATCGTCGAGTCCGAAACCTTCGGCGCCGTCGCCCAGCGTGAAGTAGAGCCAGCCATCGGGCCCGAAATGCAGGTCGCCGCCCTTGTGCGTGCTCGAACCCTGATCGACGCGCAGCAGGATGGTGACGCTGGCAGGGTCGGCGACGTTCTCGTCGGCGTCGGAAACCTCGTAGCGCGCCAGCACCGTGTCGTTGCCGTTGTCGGTATAGCTCACGAAGAAGCGGCCGTTGCTGGCGTACTGCGGATGGAAGGCGAGCCCGAGCAGGCCGCCCTCGCCCGCGGTCGAGACGAGCGCCTCGATGTCGAGGAACGGCGTCGCCAGCACCTGCGCCGCGCCCGGCGGGCGGACCCAGATGCTTCCTGCGCGGCCGGCCACGAACAGGCGGTGGCTGCCATCGCCGGCGTGCGTGACCACCATCGGCTGCGCGATGCCGCTGTCGTTGGCGAGCACGGTTTCGAGCTGCAGATCGGGCGGCAGGCCGCCGGCGGTGGCGTTCGCCGCGGCGAACAGGACGGCATACACGCTCGGGCGCATCGCGAAACCTCCGGGCCGAAAAAGACCGCACGATTCTGCGGACGGGCGGCACGCCGCTCCGTCCGCTTGCCCACACTACGCCAGATCCTGTACGGGGCCGGCGAGGAACACCCGAAGCGATGTCGTCCGGCGTGGCGAGCCGTTGGAGCTGGCTCGTCACGCGCGGCCGCGTGCGCCTCCATCGACGCGCGACTCAATCGTCGCCGCAGGCGCCGACATGGTCGAAGAGCGCCGAGCGCGTCAGCTCGACCTCGATCGGCGCCCTTGCGCCGTCTCGAAAAACGAAAGCCGTGCGTTCGCAGTCGATCGCGGACAGCGTCGTATGGCCGCGGGCGGTCGTCCGCGACAGGGCCGCATTCTGCAGCACGCCGAACTCGCCGCCCACAGCTTCGAACAGATCGACTTCGGCGCGGCCCTCGGAAGTCCGTGCGGAGCCCACCAGCCAATGCGGCCGATGATCGCAGCGCGCCGGCTCGCTGGCGAGCGTTCCGCAATATCCGTACCAGCCCAGCACGATGCCTGGCCCGTCGGGCAGATGGATGCCCTGCACGAACAGCCCCTCGCCCGCCACGCCCTGCCGCGTCCAGATACCCGCCAGCGGATTCACCGCCGCGCGAACCGCCGGCTGGAGCAGGCCCTGCGAGGTTTCGCCGTTGGCGGCAACGGCGACGGCCTGCAGGCGCCCGTCGTCGAGTCTGGTCAAACTCGCCACCATCGCGGGATAGGGTTCACCCGAGGATTCCGAGAATCCCCCGCTGCCGGACGCCGTGGCCGAGAGAATCAGGTCCACGGCATCCTTGCCCGACGGAAAAGGCGCGACACCGAAGAACCAGGGCGCACGGACGGATTCAGAACCGAGCACCTCACTCAGTTGGGCGTAGAACGCGACAAAGAGCACCCGCTGGTCTCCGATCCGTCCCGGCGCGATCTGCCAACCTTCCCCGCTGCGGGCGGGATCGCTGAAAACGCCACCCGTGAAATCATCGAAGTCGCGCGCAGCCTTCGCTGCGGGGAACGCGATGGGCTCGGACGTCGCCACCACCGGCACGCCGTCGAGTGCGAGTTGGATGCGAGCCGACACGGCGCGGCCGGCGTAGGTCCCGGGTAGAACGAAGTGGCCGTTCGTTTCGGCCGGTTGCTCGGCGACGAAGCCCTCTCCGGCCACCCACAGGCGCGCCTGGGCGCCCGCCGGCAACGGTCTGGTGTCCACGCGCCGATATCTCAGCACATCCACGCCGTCGCGCATGATGCGGTCGAGCGCCAGAGCGGCGGGCGGCGGATTCGTTCCGGCAAGCGGCGACACCACGGTGCGGAAGCCGGCGGCCGCGCCTCCCGATGAGGTGATTCGAAGCCGCACCGGGCTTTCGTGGGTCCCCGGCGGCAGGCGGACTTCCGCATGCACGCACTTGATGTGCGAAGCCCCCGGGCCACCCGCGTTGGGTCCGGTACCCAAGCCGCTCCGGCCGCGCGAAAGGGTGGCGTACAGGTCGACGCTGGCGTCGGTACACAGTTCCACCCGGGCACGTTCGCCGGGGAGCGGCGGCAACGTGAATTCGGACGAACCTTCGGCAGCGACCGTGCCGGCGATGGCGACCGGGTAACCTGCCGGCGGGTGCTGTCGAAAGCTTTCCGCATCGACGAAGAGTTCATCGATCACGCCATCGCCGTCATTGTCGACGCCGTCGAGCGCTTCCTCCGCGCCAAACCTCACCGACTCGCGCGAATCGTCCGGATCGAGGAAGCCAACGTCGCCATCGCCATCCACGTCGTCGCAAAGTTGCGAACGCGGCAGCCCTTCGGCCGCCAGCATCTCCACGAACTCCGGGCTGGCCGTCCAACCGAAGGCCGGGGTCAGGCACAGAAGATTGTTCCCGCCGGCCCGCGAAAGAGCAACGAGTTGGGCATCGAGGCTGGCGGTGCCCCGGGCGGGCTCGTCGCGCGCTGCGGCCAGTGTCCGTGCGGCCCGCAGGTACTTCGGCATAAAGTCGGCCCCATGCGCCGCTGCGGCCCGCAACACGATGGCTGCTGCCAGCGAATTGGAGGACGCAAGACCGCACAGCCCTTCCAGCGCGCACTGGCGCACGGAGCGGTCATAGCCTTCGGCTATCCAGCGAAAACGGTGATAACCGAATCGATCGATGATTTCGTCGGAGGTGCGATACTGCAGGTCGATGTCGCCCGGTGGAGCGATGCTCGCAGAGTTCCAGTGATGGTGGCGCTCATACAGCCGCGGCAGGATGGCGGTCAGGAAATGAGCCGGATCGGCTGTGTCGGCGGCGACGGATCGCGCCAGATCGAAATTGTGCGTCATCTCGTGGACGATCAGCTGATCGAGGCGGCCTGATGCGGCGCTGGAATCCATCTCGTTGGGATAGCCGTCGCTTCTCTGGTAAATCTCGATCCCTTTGCGGCCGGACCAGCCACGACCCGATGCCTGATCGTCCGGCGCGGGTATCAGGGCGATCGATAGCTTTCCGTCCCCCGCCGGTTCGGCGTCCAGCCATTCGGCGAACGTGGCGTAAACCATATCCGCCGAATCGACGAAGCGTTCCCGCGCCGCCGCATTCGCGCGGCGGTTGCCGTCGAGGGTAGCGGGATACAGCAACTCGACCCAGCGGCCTTCAAGGCGATGCAGATCGAAGGTGTGTCCTGCAAAACTCGTATACCGCACGCAATCGGCGCATGCGGCCTTGGTGTGCACCTCGTACGTTCCAGCCTTTGGAGAGCCCGGGTCGGCAACGGTGGCAAGGCCCGCCGTACTCCAGGCATACATCATCACGATTACCAGCAGCGTCCGTGTCGGCATGTAGGGCATCCTTTCCTGTGGCGTGGTGTGCCTGACGGGTAACCGATAGCACACGCATCAGCTCCCAACGCAGCTGTTCAGACGGTGTTCTGTTTGCCGCGACGTTTCGGTCAGCCGGCATCGTTGCCCTGGCAGTTCACGGCCGCGCCAACCCGTCGCGCATCAGGCGCTCGCGCGAATCACCGTCCGATGCTGCGCGAGGTACCGATCACGATGGCCGCCTGGCGCTGCGTGTTCACGCCGATCCCCAGCCGCCCGCGAGCGCGACATAGAGGGCAACCGCAGCGGCGACGGTGCGCGTGCGCGCTTCGGCGAGCTGGTCCTGCGACTGCAGCCGCGTGCGTTCGGCATCCAGCACTTCGAGCAGACCGATCGCGCCAGCCTCGAAGCGCACGCGCGCCAGCTTCGAGGCGTGCTCGCTGTCGGCCGCGGCCTGCGCCAGGTGCGCGTCCTCGTCGCGCGCGCGGCCGTAGCGCACCAGGGCGTTCTCGACATCCTCCAGCGCCAGCAGCACGGATTGCCTGTATTGCGCGAGCGCGCCGTCGGCATCGGCGTTGGCGGCCGCGATGCCGGCGCGTACGCGGCCGGTGTCGAGGAAGCTCCAATCGATGCCGAGCGCCACGCTGTGCGTGTCGGTGCCGCCCGAGAACAGATCGCCGGCATCCGGCGCCACGCTGCCCAGCAGGCCGGCCAGCGTGAAGCGCGGGAACAGATCGGCGGTGGCCACGCCGATGCGCGCGGTGGCGGCGTGCAGGCGATGCTCGGCCGCCGCCACGTCGGGACGGCGGCGCAGCAGGTCGCCCGGCGTGCCGGCGTCGATGCGTGCCGGCAGCGCGGGCAATGGCGCATCGTGCGCGAGCGTATCGACCAGCGCCGCCGGTTCGCGCCCGCTCAGCACCGCGAGGCGATGCATGTCGACCGCGATCTGCGCTTCCAGCGCGGGAATGCGCGAGAGCGTGGTCTCGAGCTGCGCCCGCGTGCGCGCGGTGTCGAACTCGGTGCCGATGCCGGCGTCCAGGCGGGTCTGCACCAGGCGCAGCGTCTC
>CAMLOR010000047.1 GCA_946481615.1 uncultured Aquimonas sp. | reverse complement strand
TGGCGCAGGCCGGCGAGGATTTCCTGTTCCTTGCGGAAGCGCTCGCGCAGGCCGCCGTGCGCGGAGAGCACGAGCTTGATCGCGACCTGCTGCTCGAAGCGGCCGTCGACGCGGTGCGCGCGGTACACCGTGCCCATGCCGCCCGAGCCCAACAGGTCGTCCAGCACGAAGGCGCCGACGCGGCGGCCGATCTGTTCGCGGTCCCAGTCGCGCGGTTCGCTGCCGCCGGCCAGCAGCGGCGCGGCCAGCTGCACCACGGGTTGGTCGAGCGGGGTTTCCTGCGTCTGCGTGGCGAGCATGCGGCGCACGTCGGCGCGCAGGCCTTCGTCTTCGATGCCGGCCAGGAAGGTTTCGCGCGCCACGCCTTCCAGATCGAGCGCGGCGTCGAGCAGTTTGCGCAGCTCGCGCCAGCGCTGCGGATCCATCGGCGCGGTCATGCGTGGCGTGCGGCTACACCGCGACCGGCATCGCGTCGACCAGGAAGGCGCGCGCGGTGTTCCAGTGGCGGCGCACGGTGCGCTCGGTGACGCCGCGCATGGCGGCGATGTCGACGAAGGAGACGCCCGCGAAGAAGTGCAGTTCGACCAGCTGCGCCAGTTCGGGATCGAGGGTTTCGAGCTTGCGCAGGGCGTCGTCGATGGCGAGCAGGTCCTCGATCTTCGCGCCTTCCTGGCGCAGGCCGTCGGTGAGCTGGGTGCGCGCCATGCCCACGCCGTGCTTGACGGTGCCGCGCTGGCGGCCGGCGTCGAGGATGACCTGCCGCATGGCGCGCGCCAGCAGCGAGTAGAAGTGGTGGCTGTCGTTGAGGTGGCGCGCGCTGTCGCCGGCCAGCTTGATGAAGGCCTCGTGCACCAGGGTGCTCGGGTTCATGGTGCCGCCGTTGACGTTGCGACGCAGCGCGCCGCGCGCAATGCGCTTGAGCTCGTCGTAGACGAGCGAATACAGCTCGGCCTGGGCCGCGGCATCGCCGCGCGCCACGGCGCCGAGCAGGGTCGTCACTGCCGGTCTATCGGTCATTGCGCGTCTTGCCCCCGTGACCCGTTGCGCAGTTATCCCGAGGATCGCGATCTCGCGCAAGTCCCGGACAGCTGTCCGGGTGGCGGGGATTTGGCGTTACTCCCCTCCGAAGGCCGGAATGCCCCGGCTGCCGAGGCCGCGATGCTCGCCCCCGATTCCGCCCCCGCGCCCGTGGCGTTCGACGCCGACGACCAGGCCCGCATCCGCGCGACGCTGGCGCCCGTGGCGTCCGATCCGGCGGGTTTCGCCCGCGCCTTCTACGCGCGGTTGTTCGAGCACAGTCCCGGCCTGCGCCATCTGTTCCCGGCCGACATGGAAGCGCAGTACGCGAAGTTCTCGCACACGCTGAGCGTGATCGTGGCCGGGCTGGAACACGCCGAGCGCATGCTGCCCACGCTGCGCGCGCTGGGCGAGGCGCATCGCCGCTACGGCGCCAAGGGCGTGCATTTCCTCTCGTTCGGCGATGCGATGATCCAGACGCTGGCCGATCGCAACGGGCCCGGGTTCGAGGGCGAATCGCGGGCCGCGTGGCAGCGGCTTTATGCCTGGGTGGCGAATGTGATGCAGGCGGCGGCGCGGCATTGAGGGGTCGCGCGGGACGATCGGGAATTCGCGATCACCGTGTTGAACCGCAGTCGCCGCGGCTCGTGCATCGAGGCACGGGTTCGACAGGCTCACCCCGAACGGTGGCGGAGCAGCGGAGGGTTGGGCCGCCGCTCGCGCCGGATTCGGTGATGGCGGCGGTTACCCCATCCGCCGCCGCAAGCCGACCCAGGCGGCCGCCAGCATCGCGCCGAGCAGCGCCAGCCAGCTGCGCGTGTCGCCCGCCGGAATGGTGACCGGCGCCGTGGACGAGGCCGCGCCGTTCGCCACCACGACGATCTGCGCCTGCGCATTGATGCCCAGGCCGGCGCCCTGCGCGTTGCTCAGCACGATGCGGAAGTTCTCGTCGTTCTCGCCGAAGCCGTCTTCCACGATATTCACCGTGATGAACTTCGTGCCGGATTCGCCATCGGCCCAGCTCAGCGTGCCGGACGTCGCGGTGTAGTCGGCGGGCGCCGTGGCGGTGCCGTCGACGGTGGCGAAATCGATCGAGGCCTCGCCGGCGCTGCCGCCACTGCGCGTCACGGCGATCTGTACCAGGGCTTTGGCGGGCGTGGCCGGCGTGCCGTCTTCGTTGAAGCGCAGCGTCACCATGCCGTCGTCGCCGACGCCGTCGAATTGCAGGCTGCCCGTCGGCGCGAGATCTTCGCTGACGATGGTCACGCCCGCGGTCGCGGCGCCCAGCGACGCTCCGCCCGTGGGCGAGGCGAGCGTCACCGAGAATTGCTCGTCGCCTTCGACCTGGGTGTCGTCGAGGATCGGCACGATGATCGACTTCGCTGCGGTATCGCCGTCGGCCCAGGTCAGCGTGCCCGCGGTTGCGGTGAAGTCGCTGCCTGCCAGCGCGGTGCCGTTGGCGGTCGCGAAGTTCACCGACACTTCGCCGGCACTGCCGCCGCTGCGCGTGACGCTGAGCGTGGCGGTGCCGTCCGGTTCGTTGACGGTGAGTGCGGCCGGCGCGACGGCCAGCGTGCCTGGCGGCGCCACGTCTTCGCTGGCGATGGTGACGGTCGAGGCCGCGGCGCCGAGCGACGCACCGCCGGTCGGTTCGGTCAGCGTCACCGAGAATTGCTCGTCGTCTTCGACCTGCGTGTCGTCGACGATCGGCACGACGATGGACTTGGCGGCCGTGTCGCCGTCGGCCCAGGTCAGCGTGCCCGCGGTTGCGGTGTAGTCGCTGCCCGCCGCCGCGGAGCCGTTGGCGGTCGCGAAGCTCACCGACACTTCGCCGGCGCTGCCGCCGCTGCGCGTGACGCTGAGCGTGGCGGTGCCGTCCGGTTCGTTGATGGTGAGTGCGGCCGGCGCGACGGCCAGCGTGCCCGGCGGCGCCACGTCTTCGCTGGCGATGGTGACGGTCGAGGCCGCGGCGCCGAGTGAGGCGCCGCCGGTGGGTTCGGTCAGTGTCAGCGAGAACTGCTCGTCGGCTTCGACTTCCGTATCGTCGAGGATCGGGACCACGATGGATTTCGCCGCCGTGTCGCCGTCGGCCCAAGTCAGCGTGCCCGCGGTTGCGGTGTAGTCGCTGCCTGCGGCTGCGGAGCCGTTGGCCGTCGCGAAGCTCACCGACACCTCGCCGGCGCTGCCGCCGGTGCGCGTGACGCTGAAGGTGGCGGTGCCGTCCGCTTCGTTCACCGTGAGCGCGGCCGGTGCGAGGGCCAGCGTGCCGGGAGGGGCGACGTCTTCGCTGACGATGGTGACGGTGCCGCTGTCGGCGCCGAGCGTCGCGCCGCCGGTGACGTTCGAGAGCGTCAGCGCGACGTTTTCGGGGCTCTCGACGAGCGCATCGTCGAGAATCGGCACCACGATGTCCTTCGCCTCGGCGTCGCCGTCGGCCCAGGTCAACGTGCCGCTGGCGGCGGTGTAGTCGCTGCCCGCGGTAGCGCCGGCATCGGACGTCCCGTAGTCGACGCTGACTGCGCCGAAGCTGCCGCCGGTGCGTGCGACGCTGAGCGTCGCGGTGCCCGCGATTTCGTCCACCGATTGCGCGAGGGTCGTCAGCTCGATCGTGCCCACTGGCGGCAGATCGTCGCTGGTGAGCGTGACGGTCGCCAGCGCCCCGGCGAGCGTGGCGCCGCCGGTCGGATCGCTCAGCGTGGCGGTGAAGGTTTCGTCGGACTCGATCAGCGCATCGTCGGTGAGCGGCACCTCGAAGCTCTTGGGACCGTCGTCGCCATCGTCCCATGACAGCGTGCCGCTGGCCGCGGTGTAGTCGGCGCCGGCGAAGGCGCTGCCGTCGGCCGTGGTGAAGTTCACGCTGACCGCGCCGTCGCTGCCGCCGCTGCGCATGGCGACGATCGTCGCGGTACCCTCGGTTTCGCTGATGGTGAGCGCGTCCGGATCGAAGGCGATGCTGCCCGGCACGACGATTTCCACCGCGCCGATGTCGATGGCCTCGCCCGCGATGCGTTGCGCGCCGCGCTCGTCCGTCGCCGGCGGGGTCGATGCCGCGACCTCCGGATCGCCCGCATCGATCAGCGGACTGCCGGACTGCGGCACGTGCACTTCGAGGAAGGCGTGCCCGGCCAGCGCCAGCGGCGCGAGCAGGGGATCGACGCCGAATTGGTTGCCGCCGTCGTCCCGGTAACCGGTGAAATCGGCGGGTTCGGTGGTCTGCACGAGGCTGTGCAGCATCTGCACCGTTTCGGGATCGGCGATCAGATCGGCTTCGAGTTCCTCGTCGGCGTTGCCGGCGAGCACCGAATTGCGGATCGCGATGTTGAGTTCCGGCGCCGGGTAATCCTTGTAGCGCGCCGCCCACTTCGCCAGCGCGCCGCGCTTGACCGGCGGCTGTTCCGACATCAGGCCGCCGATGATCACGCCGCCCAGGTCGTTGTTCGCGATGGTGCTGTGATCGAGCAGCAGCACCGGCTCGGCCGGCGCCGCCGGTGTGGGCGAGGCGACGAAAATGCCGCCGCTGTTGCCGGAGACGGTGCTGTTGAGCAGCTGCACGGGCCAGGACGGTCCCAGGATCAGCAGCGCTCCCGGAACGGGTCCGCCGGATGCGCCCGGCGCCATCGCGTTAGCGCTCAGCGTGACGCGATCGAGCGTCATCCCGGGGTTCACCGCCTTGGCGCTCGTCGGACTGAAGACGGAGAAATCGAGCAGGGCCAGACCGGTGCCGCCGAAGCCGGCCACGTTGCCCTGGATGCGCGTCTCCACGATCGAATTGCTGCCTTCCAGGGCTTTGCTGCGGTTGTGTCGGAGATGGCGCTTCAGGCCTTTGGCCTCGGCCTGCCCTCCCCCGAGGAGGCCCGGCACGCCGACCAGGAGGCCGCCGCCGAAGCCCGCGCCGTTGCCGACGAAGTGGCTGCCTTCGATCACGAGGCTGTGGCCGGCCGTCGCCGGCAGCACGAACAGGCCGCCGCCCGCACCGACGTACTCCGGCATCACGCCCTTGCGCTCGGGCATCCCTTCGTCCGCGACCAGCGCATTGTTTTCGAAGCGGCTGCCCGTGATCAGCACGTCGCCCAGGCCGAACACAGCCGCGCCGCCGCCATAGCTGTAGAGGCCATAGGAGTAGCCGCGCACCTGGTTGCCGGTGACTTCGGTGTCTTCGATGCGGATGGTGCTGTAGCTGACCGCGCCCAGGCCGCCGCCGACGCCGCCCGATACGTTGCCGCTGATGACCGAATCCTGCAGCACGATCTCGCCGCCGGCCGCGATCAGTTCCATACCGCCGATGTAGGCGAAGGCTTCGTTCGCTTCCACGGCGACCGTGTCCACCGTGATGCCGCCACCCTGCTCGATGTTCGCCGAGATGGCGCCGCCGATCGCCGCCCGGTTGCCGACGAAGCGCGAGTCGCGCACCGTGAGCGAAGCCGGGAACACCAGGCCTTTGAGCCCTTCGACCGGCGGCGGTCCCACCGGCGAATCGGCGAGCAGCAGTGCACCCCCCTGGCCTTCGCCGCCGGAGCACCCGGTGAAGGCACTGTCCGTGATCACCAGATGCGTGTTGACCGCGCCGATGCAGCCGCCGCCCCCACCGCCGAAGCCGTCGCGCAGCGAGAGGCCGGAGAGCGCCACCGCGATGCCGGGCACGGCCGGAGTGATGGTCACGATGCGGACGTTCTCTCCGCCGTCGAGTGCCAGGACATCGGGGCCCGGGCCGGTCACGGTGAGGTGATCGGTGATCGTCAGCGGCGATTGCAGCGCGATCGTGTGCGAACTGCCCGCGGCGAAGGTCGTTGCGTCGAACTCGATCGTATCCGCGCCGGCGTTGCCGTTCGCGGCCTCGAGCGCGGCGCGCAACGTGCCGGGGCCGGCATCGTCGGTGCTGTTGACGGTGAAAGTGGCGGCCTGGGCGGCCGGAGCGAGTGCAACGGCAATGGCCGTCGCCAGCGCCAGACGGCGCGCGGTGCGGATCGTTTCCATATTTTCCCCCTGACGCTTGGGCTACAGTCTAGCCCGCCTTCGCGACCCTCAGACAGCCCCCAAACAGGTATGGCCGAAACTCCAGACGCCGGCTTCCGCAGCGTCCACAGCACCAGCTTCGCGACGCTGCTGGCCGAGTTGGGGGGCAGCCTGGCCGTATCGACGTACCAGAGCGGGCGGCTGATCCTGCTGCGCGCCGCCGAAGGCCGCATCAACACGCACTTCCGCCGCTTCGCCACGCCCATGGGCCTGGCCCGCCGCGGCGGCGAACTGGCGTTGGGCACCACGCACGAGGTGCGCTTCTTCCGCGACGTGCCGCAGGCCGCCCACATGCGCGCCGGCGATGCCGCCGCCGACGCTTGCTATCTGCCCGCGCACAGCCACGTGACGGGCGATGTGCGCATCCACGAGATGGCCTGGGTCGGCGGGGAGCTGTGGTTCGCCAATACGCGCTTCTCCTGTCTGGCGCGGCTCACGCCCGGCTGCAGTTTCGAGCCGATATGGCGGCCGCGTTTCGTGAGCGCGCTGGCGGCGGAAGATCGCTGCCATCTCAACGGCCTGTGCGTCGAAGGCGGGCGCGTGCGCTGCGTCACCGCGCTCGGCACCACCGACACGCCCGGCGGCTGGCGCGAACGCAAGGCCGATGGCGGCGTGCTGATCGACGTCGACTCGGGCGAATTCATCACGACAGGCCTTTCGATGCCGCACTCGCCGCGTCTGCATGCCGGTGGGTTGTGGGTGCTGGAATCCGGCAAGGGCACGCTGGCGCGCGTGGATACGCGCGACGGGCGCGTGGAAACCGTGTGCGAATTGCCGGGTTTCACGCGCGGCCTCGCGTTCACGGGGCCATACGCGTTCGTCGGGCTCTCGCAGGTGCGCGAGTCGGTGTTCGACGGCATTCCGCTGGCGCGGCGCGTTTCCGAACGCGTCTGCGGCGTGTGGGTCGTCGATCTGCGCAGCGGCGCCGTGGTGGCGCTGCTGCGCTTCGAAGGCCAGGTGCAGGAACTGTTCGATGTGCAGTGGCTGCCGCATCGCCATCCCGATCTGCTCGACGACGACGACCCGCGCGTCGCGAACGCCTTCGTATTGCCGGATGCTACGCTAGCGGCACACGACGAACCGAGGCCGTCATGAACCAGGCCGTTCCCGCCGCCACCGGCGGCAAGCGCTCGCATTTCTGGATCCGCGTGGCCACCACGCTGTTCGCCGTGGCGCTGCTGCTCACGCTGGTCTTCATGTTCTGGTGGGATCACGAACCCGAGGCCTTCGACGTCGTGGCGAGTGCGCGCGCGGCCGCCGAAGCGCGCCAGCAGCCGGTGGTGGTCGGCACCGTCACCACGCAGACCCTGATCCGCGTCACGCGCACCCTGGCGGAAAAACGCGGCGGCTATCTCTCGAACGATCTGCTGCCGCCCGGCGCCATCATGGACAACGTGCCGAACTGGGAATTCGGCGTGCTCACGCAGGCGCGCGATTTCGCCAAGGCCTTCCGCAACGAGTTCTCGCGCTCGCAGACGCAGAGCACCGAAGACAAGGACCTGCAGGAAGCCGACCCGCTGTTCTCGGCCCCGAACGACCGCTGGCTGCTGCCCTCCTCGGAGAGCCAGTACGCCGAAGCCGCCGAGCATCTCGAGGCGTATCTGGCGCGCCTTTCGGACAACGACGAATACAACGCGCAGTTCTACGCGCGCGCCGACAACCTGGCCGACTGGCTCGCCGTGGTCGAGAAGCGCCTGGGCTCGCTCTCGCAGCGCCTGTCCGCGAGCGTGGGCCAGGTGCGCGTGGACACCGATCTTTCGAACGATCCCAACGCCCAGCAATCCACGCCCGGCGAAAGCCCGCGCGAAGTGCGCACGCCCTGGCTGCAGATCGACGACGTCTTCTACGAAGCGCGCGGCTCCACCTGGGCACTGCTGCATTTCCTGCGCGCCGTCGAACACGACTTCGAGCCCGTGCTGCGCGACAAGAACGCCCTGATCAGCCTGCGCCAGATCGTCCGCGAACTGGAAGAAACCCAGCACGGCCTCGGCAGCCCGGTCGTGCTCAACGGCTCGCCCTTCGGCTTCTTCGCCAACCATTCGCTGGTGATGGCGAACTACATCTCGCGCGCCAACGCCGCGATCATCGACCTGCGGCGGCTGCTGGAGCGCGGATGATCGTTCGGCGAGGGGCATGGTCACCGGTGTGCCGTTTCGGCTCGATTCCGCGAAAGTGTGACCGCAGCGTATCGGTCTAGGAATTTGTCACCGTTGCTTGTGATCGTGGTTGAGCTAGGTTGACGGGCCCGTGAGAAGCGCACGGCCAGATCAAAACCACAACGTCGGGAACCCAATGCGACTCATCCATGCCGCGCTGCTTCTGGCAGTGCCGTTCGGGTCGTCGGAGTCGATGTCATTCACTCACGCATACGACAGCCTGGGGAACCTCTCTTCGACGAGGTATCCCGGCAACTACCTCGCGAGCTACAGCCCGAACGCGCTCGGCCAGCCGACCCAGGTCGCCGGATTCGTCAGCGGCGTTCAGTACCATCCGAACGGCGCGGTGAAGCAGTACACGTATGCCAACGGCATCGTGCGCAACAACACGCACAACACCCGCGGTCTGCTTTCCCAGTCGCGCGATGCCTATGGCGCGACGGCCTTCCACGACTTCCAGTACGCTTTCGACGCCAACGGCAACATCGCGTTGATCACCGATGCTGGCCAGGCCGGGTTGCAGAACCGCTCGATGACGTACGACGGCCTGGATCGCCTGCTCACGACGGATGCGCCGTCGATCTGGGGCCTGGCCCGCTACGTTTACGACCCGCTCGACAACCTGCGCGAAGCCGACGTTGGCGCGAGGCAGTACCGCTATATCTACTCCACGGCGACCTGGCGGCTCACGCAGATCAACACGCCGTCGGGCGCGCTGTTCACCGTTGGCCAGGATGCACGCGGCAACGTGACGAGCCGGGGCGCGGCGCGCGTCTACACCTTCGACCGTGCCAACCGGATGACGGGCATCGCATCGCTCGGCGACAGCTACTACTACGACGGCAACGACCGCCGCATCGGCATCATCGGGCCGAGCGGGGCCAGGTACACGCTGTACACCCAGGACGGCCTGCTGCGGGGCGGCCCGGACTCGACGCCGAGCGTCGCCGCGCGCCGCTGGCATATGTACCTCGGCAAGCAGCCAGTGGGCATTCGCAATGAACCGATCAGCGGCGCTGCGGCGACCCACACCTACCTGCACACGGATGCCCTTGGCAGCCCGGTGGTCGAAACCAACGCCTCGCGCGGCGTCGTCAATCGCACCAACTACGAGCCTTATGGCGTCCCCCAGAACCGCACCGTGGAAGGCATCGGTTATACCGGTCACCACATGGATTCGGATTCGGGACTGACCTACATGCAGGCGCGGTACTACGATCCGGCGTTGGGGCGGTTCTTGAGCGTTGATCCCGTGGGAGTCGATCCGACGAATGGCGCGAACTTCAATCGGTATTGGTACGCCAATAACAACCCGTACACGTTCACAGACCCGGATGGTCGGCAGTCTACTGAAGTTGGCTGCGACGACATTTGTGAGTACGAACAGACGCGCGCACAGCAGCTCGGCACGACAAAGCGCGCGGCAGACGTCGCGTCGACGGCAGGCGACGTGTTGGAAGCGGCATCCCCTCTTGGGGTAACCGGTAAGCTGAAGCTTTCGTCCATCGTGTTGGTTAAGTTGGCCTCCAGGGCTAAGCTGGCGGTGACGTTCGGACGAAATGCGAACGCAACAAGTCACGCCTTTCGTCACGTAGTAAAGCAAGGGATGGACCCAGCGAAAGTCCAGAAGGCCATTCTGGCCGACTTGAAATCAACTGCCGCGAAAATTCCCGAGGGAAAACACTTGAACCAGACCATTGCTGTGGGCGATAAGAAGGTCACCTACACTGCTTACAAACTTGTCAATGTCGGACGAATCACAATCCCAGACAACAAATAGTGGACGGGCACTGACAGCAGATGAACGGCGGCTTGTAGCCGCTCTGCTCTATCTCGCCGACAGCTTGCTCGTGCCGTCCGATTGGCTGCAAACGGTGAGGGTGGTACCCATGTCCGATGGAGGTATGGGCAGCTTGCAGTTCTTGCCACTTCGCCCAAGCGCCAAGATGGGTGCGCAAGCATCGGAAGTCGAGTTCATCGATGCGGACGGTATTCCGGTGCTTGCGACGTTGAATCTCGATCAAGACGGCAGACCTTTCGAGCTTGACATGTTCAAGGCCGACTCGAGCAAGTTGATTCGGGTTCCAGCGATACTGATTTAAGGGCCGATTGCAGTTGTTGGCGCTTGTCGAATCAGATGGTGGGGTTCAAGTCAAATATCGAAATCAGGAAATAGAGTTAGAATGACTTATGCGCTGTTGGAAGGCGGATGAAGAATTGGTTCGCTGTCACTGAAGTCGAGAATGGTGCGTACTTCGCGGGCGATCTTTTCCGTCGGAAGTTCGGTGGGGATCCTCCCGCCACGCCCCACCACGTCTGCGCGTTCTGGCGTGCGGCGTCGGGCGAGCTGCGCGCGCTCGGCTATGCGCACTTCATGCCCTTCGGCGACATCATGCTGGTGGGCGGTGTGTGCACCGATGGCGATGTGTTGCGCGCCATGCCGGCCGGGCAACGCGAAGAGTTGCTCGCGAGCGGCGGCGTCTATGCGCAGGTGCTGCGCCATGCCTTCGCGCGCTATGCGGACGAGTGCGAGGCCTATTTCGGCTACTGCGGCGATGCGCGCGCCGAAGTGGTGAACCTGCAGTGCGGGTTCCGGAAAACCGGGCATCCGTACTTGCTGGTCAATTTCCACAAGCCGCTGCACGAGGTGATGCAGCGTGCCTTGATCGCCAAGGCCGCGGCGATCGGGCCGTTCTAGGCGGCGATCCGCAGCCCGTCGCGCAGCACCGCGCGCAATCCGTCGACCGAGTTCCAGTGCGGCCCGCAGACGTAGCGGCCGAGATGCCAACGATTGGCGCCGACGTGCACGGGTTCTGGGCGCGTGCCGAAGGCCGCTTCCAGCCGGTGCTCGTGGCGGCAGTTCGGCAGGTAGTCCTGCACCAGATAGCCGGGCACGTCGCCATAGGGATAGGCGAAATGCCGCGTTCGCCGCATCGGCAGGCGGGCGTCGAGAAAGTCGGAAGCCTGGCGGATCTCGATGTCGGCCGCTTCGTGCGTGACGATGTTCCTGAAGATGCCGCCGGGCAGCCCGGTGGCGGTCTGTGCCAGCGTGTCGTGCTGGTGATCCCAGCTGTGGCTCTCGATGGCCAGGCGGCCGCTGCGCACGGCCTCGTCCCACCATTCGTCGCCCCACCACCCCTGGCCGATCAGGCAGGTGCGATCGAGTTCGGAGCGCGCCTGCGGGGAGACGATCACGAAGCTGGTCGCCGGCTGCGGCGTGCCGAGGTCGGTTTCCGCATCGGCCAGCACGTTGGCGAAGCTGCGCTGCGGGCCCAGCGTGGGATGTTCGAGGTCGTGCCAGTCGAACCAGGAGCCGTCGTCGAAGCTGATGGCGACGGTGTCCGCGGCCGCGTCGTCGCCGTCGAGCAGCTTCACCACGTCATGCAGTGGTGCGACGCGGATGCCGAGCGCGTGCAGCAGGCGCAGGTCTTCGCGCAGCGCGATGTGATCGTTCGACGCATAGTCGGCGCCGTTCACGTTGTTGCTGTGGTAGCAAAGCACGACCGCGCGCATCGGGCACTCCCGGGCAAGGGCGCCCACGCTAACCGGGCGTCACCTGCGGCACAATACGTCCATGCAACTCCAGGTCCCCTTCGTCCAGCTGCCGCTGGCCTTCGACGCCGCGCGTCTCGCGGCCGAAATCGATGCCCTCGGCGAAGCGCCGTGGCGCCCGCATCCGCAGGGCTTCGTCGGCAATTCCGCGCTGCCGTTCATCGCCTCCGAAGGCGATCCGACCAGCGAATCGACCTCCGGCCCGATGCGGCCCACGCCCTATCTCGAACACTGCCCGTATCTGCAGGAGGTGCTGGCGAGCCTGGGCTGCGTCATCGGCCGCACGCGGCTGATGCGGCTGTCGGGGCACGCGGAAGCCAGCGCGCACATCGACATCAATTACTACTGGCGCGAGCGGATGCGCATCCACGTGCCCATCACCACGCAGCCGACGGTGCAGTTCTACTGTGGCGAGGCGGTGGTGAACATGAAGGCCGGCGAGTGCTGGATCTTCGACACCTGGCGCCGTCATCGCGTGGTGAACGACGCGGTGCAGGCGCGCACGCATCTGGTCGTGGACAGCGTCGGCGGCGAGGATTTCTGGAAGCTGCTTTCCGGCGGCCGTGCGCACGATGCCAACACGCCGGACTGGACGCCGCGCTTCGTCGCGCCGGGTGCGACGAAGCCGGAATTGCGCCTGGAGTCGGTCAATCTGCCGGTGGTGATGACGCCGTGGGAATTGCGCGACCACATCGGTTTCGTGCTCGGCGATGCCTTGCCGAATCCGCGCCTGGCGCAGGTGCACCAGGTCTGCGGAAAGTTCATCCGGCTGTGGCAGTCGCTATGGGCGCTGCACGGCGAAGCGAAGACCGGCTGGCCCGAGTACCGCGCCGCGCTCGACGCCTTCGACCGCGACCTGCGCGCCTGCGCGATGCAGCAGCCGCTGCGCAACCAGGGCGGCATCTACGAGTGCATCCAGGCCCTGGTGTTGAAAGTGGCGCTGAGCGATCGCCAGCAGGTGGTGGCGGAATACGAACCGCGCGAGCCGGTGGCCTCCGCGCCTGCGGCCGTGAGCGTGCCGAAACAGGACCGCCTGTTCGATCGCCCGGTGTTCCTGCTCTCGTCGCCGCGCTCGGGCTCGACGATGCTGTTCGAGACGCTGGCGAAGGCGAGGGATGTCTACACCCTGGGCGGCGAGAACCATCCGCTGCTCGAAGGCATTCCCGACCTGCAGCCGCGCATGCGCGGTTTCGATTCGAACCGCCTCACGAAGGACGACGCGAAACCCGCCATCGTCAAGGACCTGCGCCAGCGCTTCTTCGAGGAACTCAAGGACCGCGACGGCCGCTCGGCGGTGGGCGAGGTCCGCATGCTGGAGAAGACGCCGAAGAACGCGCTGCGCATCCCGTTCCTGCTCGAAGCCTTCCCGGAAGCGCGTTTCCTGTTCCTCTACCGCGACCCGCGCCAGTGCCTGTCGAGCATGATGGACGCCTGGCGCAGCGGGCATTTCGTCACGTATCCGAACCTGCCCGGCTGGCAGCCGCTGAAGTGGTCGATGGTGCTGGTGCCCGGCTGGCGCGATCTCGTCGGCCTGCCGCTCAACGAAGTCGTCGCCGCGCAGTGGGAGCGCACGCTCACCACGATGCTCGACGACCTCGAAGCGCTGCCGAAGGACCGCGTCGTGTGCACCAGCTACGCGCGCGTGCTGGCCGATCCGCAGGGCGAAGCCTTGCGCCTGTGCGAGGCCTTCGAGTTCGAATGGGACCGCCCCATCGACGGCCCGCTGCCGCTGGCCCAGCACACGCTCTCGGCACCGGACCCGGAGAAGTGGAAGAAGAACGCGGCCGAGGTCGAGGCCGTGCTGCCCCGCCTCGCGCCGGTCATCGAGCGGGCTCAGAATTTCTTGTCGGCTTCCGGCATCGCGTTGTAGCGCTGCACCGATTCGACGATCTCGGCACGCGCCGCTTCGGCGCCGTGCCAGCCGTCGAGCTTCACCCACTTGCCCTTTTCGAGATCCTTGTAGTGCTCGAAGAAGTGGCCGATGCGCTCGAGCCAGTGCTTCGACACCTGGTCGATGTCGGTGATGTGCGAGTAACCCGAGAATACCTTGTCCACCGGCACGGCCAGCAGCTTGGTGTCGGTGCCGGCCTCGTCGGTCATCTGCAGCATGCCGACCGGGCGGCAGCGGATCACCGAACCCGGGATCAGCGGCAACGGCAGGATCACCAGCACGTCGGCCGGATCGCCGTCGCCGCACAGCGTGTGCGGCACGTAGCCGTAGTTGCACGGATAGCGCATCGGCGTGGAAAGGATGCGGTCCACGAAGATCGCGCCGGTGGCCTTGTCGACCTCGTACTTGACCGGCTCGGCATCCTTCGGGATCTCGATGATGACGTTGATTTCGTTCGGCACGTCACGGCCGGTGGCGACGAGGTCGAGGCCCATGGCAGCTCTCTGAAGAGGTTGGAGGAATCGGAGGGCGCGAAGCTTACCGTGATCGATGGTGCGACGCACAATATCGAGGTTATCCTTTTCGATTCAATGATTTGTGCCGGAGACAGTTCGATAGATTTGCTTTAAGTTTTTGTGTAACTTAAAGCAAATGAAGCCTTTCCCTCGCGCACCGACCTCCGAGAAGCTGAAGTCGCTGGATCCCGCCAGGCTCCTGCAGCTTTTTGCGCTGTCCCCGACGCTCCCGGACGCGGACTATCTGCATTGGGAGAAGTTGCGCCATCTTCCCCCTCCCCAGGGAATGACGTCACTCGAATGGTGGCTGGCCCTGAAGCTCAAGCGCGGTTCGAGCCGCCTGATTTTCCCTAGGCTCCAGGCCGTCGATGGCAAGGCATTGACGGTGAGCCGGCACGCGCGGATCGATGCCGCGGTCGCCGGCATGGACCGGCTGATCGGCGGGCGAGTCTCCATCCCGGAAGAAGTCCGCTCCGAATCGACGCGCGATCAGTTCATCGCAAGCTCGCTGATGGAGGAGGCCATCCACTCGAGTCTTTTCGAGGGAGCCGTCAGTACACGGGAAGCTGCGAAGGAACTGTTGAGATCGAACGCGGCCCCGATCAACAACGACGAACGGATGATCGTCAACAACTACCGTGCCATGTTGCGCATCCGGGAAATGGCCGGCCACGCGTTGACGGTGGAAGCAGTCCTCGAACTGCACCGCATCCTCACCGAGGGCACGCTCAAGGATCCGGCCGCCGCGGGAAGGCTGCAACGGGTGGACGAGCCGCGCGTCGCCGTGCACGACAACCGCTTGCACCGGGATGTCTATCACCCGCCGCCGGCCGGCCAGCTTCCCGCTCGCATGGCGCGGCTGGTCGAATTCGCCAACGAAGACGACACCGTCGCGGGGCAGTACGTCCATCCGGTGGTCCGGTCGATCCTGCTTCATTTCCAGCTTGCGTGCGACCACCCCTTCGCCGATGGCAATGGCCGCACCGCACGGGCGCTGTTCTACTGGTCGATGCTGCGGCGCGGCTACTGGCTCACCGAATTCCTTTCGATATCGCGTCCGATCTATCGACAGCGCCATCCGTACGAGCTGGCCTACCAGCAGGTCGAAAGCGATGAGCAGGATGCAACGTATTTCGTGCTGCAGCAGCTGCAGGTGCTCGAAGAGGCCGTTGCCGAGATTTTCGATTACGTCGGGCGAAAGAGCCGGGCGCGCAGCCAGCTGCGCCGAAAGCTGCAGGGACGCGGCGACCTCAACCACCGGCAGCTTGCGTTGCTCGACCATGCGCTGCGCAACCCGGATCAGCTCTACACGCACGAGTCCCATGCGAACTCTCACCGGGTCAGCATCATCACGGCCCGCAGCGATCTGCAGGGGCTCGTCGCACGCCATTGGTTGACGGCATCGAGGGCCGGGAAGAAATTCGTCTACGGGGTCCCGCCGGACCTCGAATCGCGATTGCTGTAGCGGACGCTCAGAGCCCGCCCAGCGCCTGCACGTCTTCGGCGGTCAATGCCGCCGCTTCATCGTTCGCCTGACGCCGCAGGAAGTTGGCGAGCGCTGCGACCTCGGTCGAACGCAAGCGCTCCGCAAACCCCGGCATGGTGTACGGCCGCGGGTTGAGCGGCGTGCTCGGCGCGACGGCGCCGAACAGCACGAGCTTGACCAGGTTGACCGGGTCGTCGGCGGCGAGGGCGCTGGAGCGGGCGAGGGCGGGGTATTTGCCGGGCTCGCCTTCGCCGTCGGCGCCGTGGCAGTCGGCGCAGTGTTGGGCGTAGAGGTCGCGGCCTTCCTGCAGGGAATCGGCGGAGGCGCGCCGCGACAGCGGCGGGGCGCTTGCCGCGCGCGGCGCGGGCAGGGTGCGCAGCGAAGTTTCGATCGCCATGGCATCGGCCGGCGTCAGGTGTTGCAGGTTGCCGGCGATGACGTCGGCCATGCGGCCGTAGGCGCCCACGCCCTGCGGTGCGCCGCCGCGCAGGTAATGCGCGACCTCGCCGGGCGCGAAACGGGTGAGCGAAGCTTCGTGCAAGGGCGGCGCGTACCAGCCCGCGTTCGTCGCGCCGCGCAGGCCGTGGCCGCCGTCCTGCGAGCCGAAGCTGCCGCGCGCGCCGTGGCAGACCGCGCAGTGGCCGATGCCTTCGACGAGGTAGCGGCCGCGATCGTCGGCCGGCAGCGCCGGGCCGGGGCGGTAGTACAGCAGGCGCCAGCCGGCCATCGCGCCCGGCAGGTTCGCGGGGAAGTCGAAATCGGCGCGCCGGCGTTCGGCTTCGGACGCGGGCTGCGTGCGCAGGAAGGCCAGCAGCGCGTCGAGATCCCCGTCGGCGAGATGGCGGAAGTTCGCGTACGGAAACACCGGCGAGAGCACGCCGTTGCGGCTGACGCCGTGCCGCATCGCGTGGCGGAATTCCGCCGTGGACCAGTCGCCGATGCCATGGCGTGCATCGGGCGTGAGGTTGCTGCTGTAGACCGTGCCGTAGGCGGTGCGGAAGGCGCGTCCCCCCGCATAGCGTGCGCCGCCGGGCGCGGTGTGGCAGCCGGCGCAATTGCCGAGCGTGGCGAGGTAGCGGCCGCGTTCCAGGACCTGCGGCGTCGGCGCCAGCGGCGTCGATCCGCCGGCGGGAACGCGGAATGGCTCGAGACCGCCCTGCCGCATTAGCAGCACGCCGCCACCGGCGAGCAACGCAAGCAGCAAGGGAACCGCCATCGCGGCGGCGAACAGCAGGCGAGGGCGCCGCTTCATGGTTGCGCTCCGCCGAGGCTGCCGCACTCGCGCGGCAACGTGAAGCTGCCCGCGGGCGCCGGACGCACCGCTTGTTCGTGACCCTGCGCCGCGAGCCAGGTGCCCAGGATCCGCAAATCGCCCGGTTCGAGCGCGCGCGCGATCTGCGCCATGCAATCGGGTGCGCGTGCGCTGCGCACGCCGGTGCGCCAGGCACCGAGCTGCGCGATGACGTAGTCGGTGGGAAGCCCGACGAGCGCTGGCACGCCGGGTTCGAGTCCGGCGAGGTTATCGCCGTGGCAGGCCGCGCAGGGCGGGATGTCGCGCGACGCGTCTCCTTGCTCGACGAGCTGGCGCGCGCGCGCCGCGATGCTTTCGTCGACGGCGGGAGCGACGGCCTGCGTGCGCGGCTCGAACGCCGCGAAGTGCTGCGCGATGGCGCCGAGATAGTCGTCGCTCATGTTGCGCATCAGCCAGTTCATCTGCGGATACGCGCGCCGCCCGTCGCGGAACGCCTTGAGCTGATCGAACAGATAGCCGGCAGGCTTGCCCGCGAGGTGCGGGTAGTACTCGTTGGCGACGCGGCCCTCGCCGCGCTCGCCGTGGCAGGCGTTGCAGGCGGCGAGGCGTTCGGTGAGGTCGTCCTGCGCGAAGGCCGGCAGGGCGGCGAGGACGAGGAGCAAGGCATGGAGCTTCATGCCGCCCATGGTGCATCGCATGCCCGCGGGCGCCAAGCGAAGTCGGCCCGCAAAAAAAAACGCGCCGGCGAACCGGCGCGTCCCGAACTGTTTCCACTCCGGCGTCGGATCGGAATCCGCTCCGGCTCCGCCGTTCCTTCGGCGGGCCGACGCGGCAAGCTTAGACCGAGCCCGCCGCGCCGACCGTGCACTTCCTGCCGATTGCCTTGACCGGCCTTGCTGTTTCGCTGTGCCCGGCGTGGCCTCAGAACTTCTGTTCGTAGCGCACGTAGGGCACGCGGCCGTACCAGTCGTACTGCGAGTTGGCGTAGAAGGGCCCGGCGATCACGTCGTTGTTGAGCGGCGGGTCGCGGTCGCCGATGTTGCGCACGCCGACCGTCACCTTGCCGTTCCACGGCGCCGACCACGAGGCCTGCAGGTCCCACGTCGTCCAGCCCGGCACGCGCGAGCCCAGCGCGTTGTTGCGGTTGGTCTTCTCTTCGCTGTCGCCGATGTAGTTGCCGATGACGGCGGCCGAGAAATCGCCCGAGGTCCAGCCCAGCGAGAGTTGCGCGCGCATGTCGGGCACGAACACCTCGTCGAGCTGTTCGAGGAAGACGCCGAGCCCTTCGTCCTGGTCGTAGTTCAGCACGTGGCTGATGGTCAGGTTCTGGCTGAAGGTGCCGACGGCCGTGTCGAAGCTGTAGTCGGCTTCGAGGTCGATGCCGTCGGTCTCGACGCCGGCGATGTTCTGGATCGCCGCGTTGATGAGCTGGATCGCGCCGTTGTTCGGATTGCGGATGACGTTCGGATCCGAGCACTGCGTCGGCGAGCCGCTCGCGCAGGCTTCCGCTTCCAGGTTGAGGATGTCCTGCAGCGTGAGCGAACCGATCTGGTCTTCGAGCACGATGTTGTAGTAGTCGATGCTCACGGTCAGGCGCTCAAGGGGGCTGGCCACGACGCCCACGCTCCAGCTTTCCGACTCTTCGGCCACGAGGTTGGGATTGCCGCCCGCGACGTTCTCGTACTGGCGCGCCTCGCAGGGCTCGAACGGCAGGTTGGTGAAGGGTGCCTGGGCCGCGTCGCGGCAGGCGCGCGTGTCGATCGCATCGTTGAACGACTGCAGCGGCGACTGGTACAGGCTCGAGAGATCCGGCGCGCGGAAGCCCGTGCCCCACGAACCGCGCACCAGCAGCGATTCCATCGGGCGCCACTCGAGCGAGACCTTCGGATTGGTCGAATTGCCGAAGTCGTTGTAGTGGTCGTAGCGTGCGGCCACGTCCAGGTTCAGCGTCGGCAACAACGGGAACACCGCTTCCGCGAACACGGCGTAGGCCGCGCGCTCGCCGCCCGAGTCGCCGCCTGCCGTGCCCGAGACGTTGCCGGCCGACGACTGGGCGTCGACGTCATCGCTGAAGCGCTCGTCGCGGTAGTCGAAACCGGCCGCGAAGCCCACCGGGCCGTTGGCCATCTCGAACAGATCGAAGTTGATCTGGCCGTCGATGCCGGCGTAGCGGGTTTCCGAGTACTTCTGCGTGGTGTGCTGGGCCGAAGCGACGGCCGCGGCGTTGGCCGGATCGTTGGGATCGCCGAACGGGTTGTACGAACCGGCGTCGATCAGCGGCTGCAGCGCGGTGCGGATCAGGTAGCCGTTGCCGACGGTGTCGATGTCGTAGCGGTTGTGGTGCAGGCCCACCTCCCAGTCGGCACCGCCGAACCAGTCGTTCTGGCCCTGCAGGCCGAACAGCACGTCGAACATGCGGT
>CAMLOR010000046.1 GCA_946481615.1 uncultured Aquimonas sp. | reverse complement strand
GTTTTCGATCGCACGTCCCTGTGCGAACGAAAACTGCGCGCATCCTGCGCGCACCCGCTTCGCGGGCCTTATCCGTCGACCTCCGGCGGCTTCACACATCCCCGAACCCCCGAGCGCCCCCGCGTCCTCCGACCGTCGATGCGATTCGTACGGGTAGAGCAGCCGCGCACCTCCGTCATTCCCGCGCAGGCAGGAATCCAGCGACGTTTGCGAGGCGCCTCGAAGTCACTGGGTTCCCGCCTGCATGGGAACGACAGCTTCCGGCGAAGCCGGCGCCGAAGCATGGCGGGCCACCCCACCCCGGCAAGAGCACAGGCGACAACCCCACTCAAAGCCAGCCACGATGGCGAGCCAGCACGATCGCGGCCACCGCGATCGCGCCCATGATCCCCACCGCGATCCAGAAGCCGCGTCCGGCGGTGGCGAAGAAAGGTGCGTCGAAGTTCATGCCGAGGATGCCGGCCACCACGGCCAGTCCGCCGATCAGCACCGTGACGAAGGTGAGCACCTGCATGGTGTGGTTCACCGACATCGTGGCGCGCGTGGTGAAGAGTTCGAAGCTGCCGACCACGAGGTCGCGTCCGTGCTCGACCACGTCCATCGCGCGGTCGTAGCGGGCGTCGAGCGCGGCGTACTGCTGGTTCACTTCCTGCGCCTGATTGGGCTGGAAATCGGGGCGCGCCAGCCCGGCGTAGACATTGCGGTGCGCGGCCAACACGCGGCGCAGGCGCGAGGAGGCCTGGCGCAGGTCGCGCAGCAGGTCCAGGCAATCGGGCTGGCGATCCTCGAGGATGCGCAATTCGAGACGTTCGACCTCGCCTTCCAAGCGCGACATCGCATCGAAATACGAAGACAGCTGGCCGTCCAGCAGCGCGACCACGAAACTTTCGGCGCTGAGCGCGCCCACTTCGATGTTCTGGCGCTGGCGTTCTCTCAGCTCGCGCACGCAATCGAGCGGCACGTCGGAAAGACTCAGTACCGTGTTGGTGCCGCACACCACGAGCAGTGGCGCGGCGCGCACCTGCATGCCGTTCGCGAAATCCGCCTCGTGCACGCGCAGGCCGAACCAAGTGCGGAAGTTGCGCAGTTCCGGTTCGCCATCGAGTTCGTCGAGGAAGCGCGCGGCCGGCGACGGCAGGCGCAGCGCGCGCGCCACCTGGACCACGTGGTCGGGCGTAGGTGCGGTGAGGTGCACCCACAGCAGCTGCCGCTCGTCGGGCGTAGTGTTCGCCAGCGCTTCGAGATCGAGTTCGTGCGGCGGCTCCGAGAGCGAATAGAGCGCCGCGTCGGTGGCCTGCACGGGCGCAGGCGGTGCGGCCGGCGTGCGCCGCGTGCGCGCGCCGCGTGGCGGTGTCATCGGCGGGCTCCGGCGCGCGGCCCGGCCCGCGACGTCATGCGACGACGCGAGCCGGGCGTCGGCGAAGGGTGGACGGACCGGCTCAGGTGAAGTCTTCGCGCGCTTTCTCGGCGCGGGCGGCGCCGATCGCGGTCTCGACCTGGCGTACTTCCTCCGGCGGCGGCAGCGCGGCGGCGTAGCCCAGCGCCTGCAACCACAGTTCCCGGCACCAGCCCTTGGTGTGATAGAGGTGGTGGTCTTCCTGGTCCTCGACCTCTTCCACCGCGGCCTTCAGCACCTTCGCGTGCGCGCCCTTGTCGTGGTTGGACACGTGTTCGAGCAGTTCCCAGTTCGAATGATCCTTGGTCTCGGCGAGCACCACGGCTTCGCAGGCCACGAGTTCGGCCTGTTCCGGCGTGCCCTTGGCTTTCGCCTGCTGCATCGCCGTCACCAGCGCGGCGCCGATGCCACCCACGACCTCCCGCGACGGCGGGCGCGCGTCGGCATCGAGGCCCAGTTCGGCGAACACGCCGAGCAGGATGCGTTCGTGGTTGCGGGTTTCGTCGAGATACTTCTGCCATTCCTCGCGCAGATCGTCGTTGACGGCGCAGCGCAGGGCCGTGTCGTACACCTTGATACCGCCCTGCTCGGTTTCCAGGGCCTGGTAGAGCAGATCGACGAGGGTTTCGGACAGCGGGTTCTTCTTGGCCATGGCGGCGGCTCCGGCGGGGGCGATGGGTAGCCGGAAACAGCAATCGCTATGCCAGCCGCTCGCCGCGCGGCGGTCGCCGCTGGCCGCGATCGCGCATGCGAATTGAAGGCGGGCCCGTGAATACGGCTTGCAAAGCGCAAGATGCAAACATCCGTCACCGCCCCCCCGGCCGTGGCGGGCGCGCGTATGCTCGACCCGCTTCGTTGGCTGCGGGGAGAAGCCATTCATGATCACGCTCTTGTGCCGCGCCTCGTTCGCGGCTTTGCTCGGACTCGGCGCCTTCGCCGCGGTGGCGCAGGAACCGGCGGCGCTGCCGGTGGCGCAGGAATCCTACGGCGAGGACGATCCGGCCGCCGTTCGCCCGAAGGCGATCGATCCGACCGACGCGCGCGCGCGCGAAATGCTCGAGCAAATATTGCAGTACGACCCTGAAAACGTTTCCGCGCGCATCCAGAACGCCAACCTCATGATCGCGCGCGGCATGCGCCAGCGCGGCCTGGGCGAATACGAATACGTGCGGCGCGTGGCGGGCAACGATCCCAAGCTGCTGAGGCAGGTGGTCTGGAACTACGGCTGGGCGCTGTTCGGGACCGGCGATGCGCGCCGCGCGCTGGCCGAATGGATGGAAGCCGAGCGCCTGCACGGCGGCCGCCCGATCTGGGTGCCGTCCACCTACGCGGTGGGGCTTTGGGTGGCGGGCGATCGCGATCTGGCCGTACAGTTCTACCGCGCCGCGGTCAACAGCAATCCGCGCCGCTGGGGCGAGGAGCGCGGCCTGTCGGAGGCCACGCGCAACTGGAGCCCGAACGAGAAAGTCGCGATCGAGGCCGTGTACGCCGCATGGCGCCAGCAGATCGCCGCCCGGTGACGCCGCGCGGCCGTCGCGCTAGGCTGGCCGCGACGGCGCGCACGGGCGCGCGGGTGACCTGCCGGGGGTCGCGATGCGCTTCGCCCAGTTGAACGTCATGGTCGTGGAAGACCATGGCTTCCAGCGCCGCATGGCGCTGCGCCTGCTCTCGGAAGTGGGCGTGCTCCGCACCAGCGAAGCCGCCGACGGCCACGCCGCGATGCAATTGCTCGACGGCAATGCCGAACCGCCGGACGTGGTGATCGTCGATCTCGATCTGCCCGGCATGGACGGCATCGAATTCATCGGCCACGTGGCGCAGAAGAAACTGGCGCGCGCGGTGGTGGTGGCGAGCGCGCTCGATCCGGCGCTGCTCAACACGGTGCAAACGATGGCGCGCGCCTACGGTCTGCGCGTGCTGGGCTGCGTCGAAAAACCGATGACCGCGCCCAAGCTCGCCGACGTGCTGGCGCTCTACGACATCCACCCCGACGACGACGAAAACGAAGCGCACGTCGAGGTGACGCACGAGGCCATCGCCGAAGGCCTGGCGCGCGACGAATTCCTGCCGTTCTTCCAGCCGCAGGTCACCTTCAGCAACGGCCAGGTGATCGGCGTGGAGGCGCTGGCGCGCTGGCGCCGCAGCGACGGGCAGATCGTGCGGCCGGCGAGTTTCATCCCGGCCATCGAACGCGGGCGGCTGATCGACCGCCTCACCGACCGCATCCTCGAAAAGGCCTGCGCCTGGAAATCGCGCTGGGCGCGCAGCGGGCTGCACCTGAAGATTTCGGTGAACGTCTCGATGCTCAATCTCGAGGATGTCGCCGCCGCCGACCGCTTCCAGCACATCGTGCGCAGCCACGGCGTGGATCCGCGCGAGGTGGTGCTGGAGATCACCGAGAGTTCGGTGATGGGCGAGGCCGCGCACGCGCTCAACGTGCTGGCGCGCCTGCGGCTCAAGGGCTTCGGGCTTTCCGTCGATGATTTCGGCACGGGCTATTCGTCGCTTTCGCAGCTCTCGCAGATTCCCTTCACCGAACTGAAGATCGACCAGGGCTTCGTCACCGGCGCGCCCAACCAGCCGCGCAAGCGCGCGGTGATCGAGGCCAGTCTGGAATTGGCGCGCAAGCTCAATCTGAGCGTGGTGGCCGAAGGCGTGGAGACGGTCGAGGAATGGCAGATGCTGGCTGAACTGGGCTGCACCTGCGCCCAGGGCTATCTCGTGAGCCGCCCGGTGCCGGGCGACCAGCTGGCCGAGGTGATCGCGCGCTGGCGGCGGCCGCAGGCCTAGGGGATGCCCGATGCGCGGCCTGGATCTGAAACTCAGCATCCGGCTGCAGCTGGTCGCGCTGTTCGGCCTGCTGCTGCTCACCGGCGCCGGCGTGCTGGCGCTCGACGAGTGGAGCGAATACCGCACCCGGCGCGCGCTCGAGGAACTCAATAGCGAATCGCTGGCGGGCCTGCGCCGCATCAAGGCGGTGTCGGACGCCTACTCGATGGAAATCGTCGACACCGCCTTCAAGGTGCGCAACCACCTGATGGGTTGGGAGCAGGGCCGCGGCATCGTGGAGAACGCGCAGACGCGCATCCGCGCGCACTGGGCCGAGCTGCAACGCATGCCGCGGCCGCCCGAGCAGCAGACGCTGTTCGCGCAGATCGCGCAGGCCAGGGTCGACGCCGACCGCGCTTCGCAGAAGCTCGCCGGCATCCTGGAAGCGCAGGACATCGTGGCGCTGGGGCGCTTCGCCGACAGCGAGATGTATCCGGCCATCGACCCGGTGACCACGCGCCTGAAGTTCCTTTCCGACCTGGAAATGATCGAAGCCGAGGCCGTGGTGCGCAACGACGCCGCGCGCGTCGACGGCGTGCGCACCGCGCGCTTCGCGATCAGCCTGTTCACGCTGGGCGTGGTGGCGCTGGTGGGGCGTTATCTCGTGCGCAACATCTACCGCGGCGTGGAAACCCTCACCGATCTTTCGCAGCGCATGCGCGAGCGAGACTTCGAGGCGTTGCCGCGCTGGCGCCCGCGCGGCGAGCTGGGCGAGGTGATGGACGGCTTCCTCGCCATGCGCGCGGACGTGCTGAGCTACGAGAACGAGCTCACCGAATTGCTGGCGCGCACCGAGGACGTGCGCCGCACGCTCGAGCAGCGCGAAGTGTTCCAGGGTTCGTTGTTGTCGGCGGCGCAGACCGCCATCGTGGCGACGGATGCCAACGGCGTGTTCACCCACGTCAATCCGTTCGCCGAACGCATGCTGGGCCTGCGCGCCGAGGAAATGCTCGGGCGCCGCGCGCGCACTGCGGCCGACCTGACCGTCGCCGGCGACGCCGGGCTTCCGGCACCGGCCATTCTCGACGAGGCCGAGCTGCAGGCCGTGGCGACCGAGCTCACGGCCGCGCTCGACCGCGACATCCCCGCCAATTGGCGCGTGCTGCAGGCGCTGGCCGAACTGCGCCAGCCGCCGCGCGAATGGACCTTGCATCGCAAGGACGGCACCCGCGTGCCGGTGCTGATGGCGATATCGGCGATGCGCAACGACGCCGGCGACATGGTGGGCCTGCTGGCGGTCGCCACCGACCTGACCGAGATCAAGCTGCTCGAGAGCGAACTGCGCGACAGCGAGCAGCGCGCGCGCGAAGCCAACCGCGCCAAGAGCGCTTTCCTCGCCGCGATGAGCCACGAGATCCGCACGCCCATCATCGGCGTCACCGGCATGGTGGAAGTGCTGGGCCACACGCGGCTCGACGAGGACCAGCGCCGCGCGCTCACCATCATCCAGCACTCGGCGCAGGCGCTGCTGCAAATCGTCGGCGACATCCTGGACTTCTCCAAGATCGAGGCCGGCAAGCTCGATCTCTCGCCCGTCACCATCAGCCTGCGCAAGCTCGTCACCACCACGTCGTACAACTTCCTGGGCTCGGCCTCGAGCAAGGGCCTCAACCTCGCCTTCGACATCGACGAGGACATCGCGCGCGCGCACGTGGCCGATCCGGTGCGCGTGCGGCAGATCCTGAGCAACTTCCTCTCCAACGCCGTGAAGTTCACCGAGACCGGCGGCGTGCTGGTGAACCTGCGGCGCGTGTCGGGCGATGCGCGCAGCGAACGCGTCGAGTTCGCCGTGAGCGACACCGGCATCGGCATCGGCGAGGAGGCGCAGCGCCGCCTGTTCCAGCCTTTCACCCAGGCCGAGAGCAGCACGACGCGCCGCTACGGCGGCACCGGGCTGGGGCTCACCATCTGCCGCCGCCTGGCGGAACTGATGGGCGGCGAGGTCGGCATGCACAGCGTGCCGGGCGAAGGCACGACGATGCGCTTCGCGGTGGAATTCCCGCTCGGCCGCGTGGAGGACATCGAGGGCGGCGAAGGCATCGACGAATCGGCGACGCAGGTCTTCGTGCCGCGCCGCCTGCCCAGCGTGCAGGAAGCGCAGGCCGAGCGCAGCCTGATCCTGCTGGTCGACGACCATCCGACCAACCGCCACGTCATCGCGCGCCAACTCAATCTCGCCGGCTTCGCCTGCGAATGCGCGGAAGACGGCGAACAGGGCCTGCAGTTCTGGCGCCAGGGGCGTTTCGCGCTGGTGCTCTCCGACGTGCACATGCCGAAGATGGACGGTTACCAGATGACGGGCGCCATCCGCGACATCGAGCAGCGCGAGAACCTGCGGCGCACGCCGATCGTCGCGCTCACCGCAGCGGCGCTGAAGGGCGATGCCGAACGCAGCATCGCGGCCGGCATGGACGATTACCTGGTCAAGCCGGTCAGCATCCCGGTGCTGGTGGATCGCCTGGTGAAATGGTTGCCGCACCTGCAGGCGGGCGGAGGTTCAGCGGCCGGCGACGACGCTGCCCGCATGCCCATGCCCTTGCCGCAACTGCGCCAGCCGCCGCCGATCGACCTCGACGTGCTGCAGGCCATCGCCGGCGGCGATGCCTCCGCACAGCGCAGCCTGCTGCGCGACTATCTCGATGCCACGCGCCGCGATCTGGCGACCCTGCACGTGGCGCTCACGTCCGCCGATGCGCCGGCGCTGGCGCGCGAGGCGCACAAGATCAAGGGCGCGGCGCGCCTGGTCGGCACCACCGAACTGGCCGATGCGGCCGAAGCGCTCGAAGCGGTGGCGCGCGCGCGTGATCTCGGGCGCATGCACCAGCTGAGCCCGGATCTGGACACGGCCTTCGAGAAGCTCGAACTCTTCGTTCAGCGCGAGTTCGACGTGGCCTGACCACAAAGGCGCATGCATACGCGCCGTCCCGTGCTGCTGGCTTCGCTCGTCCTCTGCGCCCCACCGCTGTGCGCGCAGGTGGTGTTCCTCGACGGCTTCGAGCCGCCGCCGGACGAGGTCACGGAATACGACTGCAACGTCGAAGGCGTCATGCCTTCGCAATGGAATGTGCTCAACAGCAGCTGGAGCGGCACGTTCTCCTCGCCCGACGGTTCGCCCCGCGCGACCTATCCGGACGGCATGAGTTTCCCGACCCCGGTGGGTGCGGCGCGCGGCCAGATGCGCATCGTGCCCTTCGTGCCGAATCCCTCGCAGCTGGTGCAGATGTTCTGGGACCATGCGCAATCGCGGCCGAGCGAGGGCTACCAGCCTTCGCGCCCCGCCGAGGGCATGTGGTTCGCGATCAGCCCCTGCCCCGGCGACATGCGTCCGCCCGACTATTTCGGCGAGCCCTTCCTGCGTTCGGGTTGCCGCGAGTTCGGCAACAGCGCCGCGCTGATCTGGACCACCGGCGATGCGGTGGCCGAGTCGGATTCGGTGATCTGCAAGCTGGAAGCCGGCAAGACCTACTACATGACGATCTCGCCGACGAACGTGCTGGATGGATTGCAGACCGGCGAGCACACCTGCCTCGACATCGATTTCGGCTGCGACGTCGGCGTCATGCTGGGCAGCGGCACCGACTGACGGCCGCCTGGCGGCGGGCGGCGATGCGACAATCGCCGCATGATCGAAGCCTTCCTCTTCGTGCTCGCGCTGCTGGCGCTGGGCAAGGCCTGCGCCGCGCTGCGCCTGCTGCCGGGCAACGCCGGCGAATCGCTCAACCTGTTCGTGCTCTACCTCTGCCTGCCGGCGGCGGTGCTGTTGTACGCGTCGAAACTCCAATGGGATGCCGGGGTGCTGGTCGTGGCCGCGGTGCCCTGGCTTGTGTTGCTCGCGAGCGTGGCGCTGGTGCATGCCGGTGCCCATGCGCTGCGGCTGTGCGACGAGGAACGCGCGGTGCTGCTGCTCTGCGTGCCGCTCGGCAACACCTCTTACCTCGGCTATCCGCTGATCCGCGCCATGCTCGGCGAGGACGCGCTGCCGCATGCAGTGATCTACGACCAGTTCGGCACCTTCCTCATCCTCTCGACCTGGGGCCTGTGGGTGCTGGCGCGCTACGGCGGCGATGCGCGGCCGACGGCGCGCACGATGGTGGCGAAGGTATTGCGCTTCCCGCCCTTCGTGGCGCTGATCTTCGCGCTCACGCTGATGCCCGCCGAGCCGCCGCCGATGCTCGCGCAGGCCCTGCAACGCCTCGCCGATGCACTGCTGCCGGTGGTCGCCTTCGCGGTCGGCCTCGGGCTCAAGTTGCGCCTGCCGCGCGACGAACTCGCACCGCTCGCGGCGGGCATCGGACTCAAGCTCGCCGTGCTGCCGCTGCTCGCCCTTGGCCTCGTCGCACTGCTCGGCCTCGAAGCGCCGGCCGCGCCGGCCGCCGTGCTGGAAACCGCGATGCCGCCGATGATCACCGCCGGTGCGCTGGCGATCTCGCACCGGCTCGCGCCCACGCTCGCGGCCGCGCTGGTCGGCTACGGCACGCTGCTTTCGATGGCGACGCTGCCGGCCTGGCGTTGGCTGTTGGCCTGAGCGCGCATCGCGCCGCGGTCCGCGCCGGCGGGACGCGCTAAGCTCGGGCCCCCGTCATTCCGGACCGGCGCCATGTCTTCCCGTCTCTTCGTCCTGAGCCTCGCGCTCACCGTCGCCAGCGCGGCTGCCGCGGCCGACCGCATCACCGGCCAGCCTTTCGCGACGCGGTCGGTGGTGTATGCACCGCATGCGATGGCGGCGACCTCGCATCCGCTCGCCACGCAGATCGCACTCGACACGCTGAAGGCCGGAGGCAGCGCGGTGGACGCGGCCATCGCGGCGAACGCGGCGCTCGGCCTGATGGAACCCACCGGCAACGGCATGGGCGGCGATCTGTTCGCCATCGTGTGGGACCCGAAGACGAAGAAGCTGCACGGCTACAACGGCTCGGGGCGTTCGCCGAAATCGCTGACGCTGCAGCATTTCAGGGACAAGGGTCTCACCGACATTCCACCGCTCGGCCCGCTGCCGGTGAGCGTGCCGGGCGCGGTGGACGGCTGGTTCGCACTGCACGAACGCTTCGGCAAGCGCACGATGGCGCAGAACCTCGCGCCCGCCATCCGCTACGCGCGCGAAGGCCATCCGGTGCACGATACCATCGCCTACTACTGGAATCTCTCGGTGCCGCGCCTGTCGCAGTACCCGGGCTTCAAGGAGCAGTTCACCGTCGACGGCCGCGCGCCGCGCACCGGCGAGACGTGGAAGAACCCGAATCTGGCGGACACGCTGGAAAAGATCGCCCGCGGCGGCCGCGACGCGTTCTACAAGGGCGGGATCGCGCGCACCATCGGCGATTACTTCGCGCACAACGGCGGTTTCCTGAGTTACGAGGATCTCGCCGCGCACCAGGGCGAGTGGGTCGAGCCGGTGTCGACGAACTATCGCGGCTTCGATGTGTGGGAGCTGCCGCCGAACGGGCAGGGCATCGCGGCGCTGCAGATGCTCAACCTGCTCGAGCCTTACGATCTGAAGTCCTACGGCTTCGGCAGCGTCGAGCATCTGCATCTGATCGCCGAAGCCAAGAAGATCGCCTTCGCCGACCGCGCGCGCTGGTACGCCGATCCGCAGTTCGCGCCCGCGCCGGTGGCGAAACTGATCTCGAAGGAACATGCAAAGGCGCGCGGCGGGCTGCTCTCGCTCGATCGCGCCGCGCGCGAAGTGCAACCCGCGACGCCGGAAGAACTCGACGAAGGCGACACCATCTATCTCACCACGGCCGATGCCGACGGCATGATGGTGTCGCTGATCCAGAGCAACTACCGCGGCATGGGCAGCGGCATGGCGCCGCCGGGACTGGGCTTCATCCTGCAGGACCGCGGCGAGATGTTCGTGCTGCAGGAAGGCCATCCCAACAGCTACGCGCCGGGCAAGCGCCCGTTCCACACCATCATCCCGGCCTTCGTGACCAAGAACGGCCAGCCGTGGCTGAGCTTCGGCGTGATGGGCGGCGCGATGCAGCCGCAGGGCCACGTACAGATCCTCGTCAACCTGATCGATTTCGGCATGAACCTGCAGGAAGCCGGCGACGCGCCGCGCCTGCATCACGACGGTTCCACCGAACCAACCGGCCAGAACACCGCGATGAGCGACGGCGGCGTGCTCGAACTCGAATCGGGCTTCGACCAGGCCACCGTGCGCGGGCTGATGAACAAGGGACACACGGTCAAGTTCGCCAACGGGCCGTACGGCGGCTACCAGGCGATCGCGCGCGATCCGGTCACGGGCACGTACGCCGGTGCGTCCGAGAGCCGCAAGGACGGGATGGCCGCGGGGTATTGAGATGCGCAAGTTTGGATGGGTGGCGCTGCTGTTCGCGGCGGCCATCGCAGGGGCGGCGGAGAGGCCGGACGAAGACCTCGATGCCGCGCAGTCCGCGCAACTGGCGGAACGGTTCGCAGGAGAATTCGCCGCCTACGCCGAAACCGTGCTCGATGCCGCGCGCGATACGCGCAACGCGCGCGTGGCGATCGCGGCAGCGGCGTTCGCCGCCCACAATCCGTGGCGGGAAACGGCGCCTGCGCTCGCCGCCAGACGCGATGCGCTGGTCGCACGCGCGCGCGCGCTGGGCGCGGACGATCCCGTGGTCTGGTGGGTGCTGGCCAGCGACTGGCCCGGCCTGCCGCCGCGCGAGCGCGAGCGCGCCGTGCGCCACCTGCGACAACTGGCGCCCAACAACGCCGCCGGCTGGCTGCTGGTGGCCGACGACGCCGACGACACCGACGCCAATTTCTTGCGTGCCGCGCAGAGCAACCGCTTCGATCTTTACGAAGGCGAGTACGTGCGTGCCCTGCACGCGGCGGCAAGCCTCGTGCCCGCGCCGGAATTCGCGCTGGAACAGACAAAAACCTCCGAGGCGGTCGAGCGCGAAGCCCAGGCCCGGCTTATCGTCGCGCTGGGCAAGTGGACCGCGCACGCGCTGCCGCCGCTGCGCGAGGTCAACGAACGCTGCAACGGGACGCTCGCATTGTCGGGATCGCGCCTGCAGGAATGCCTCGCGCTATCGCGCCTGATGGCGAACCGCTCGCGCAACGTGTTGCTGCAGCGCGTCGGCACCACGCTGCTCCTGGCGCGATCGCCGCAGGGCGATGAGCGCAGCGCCGTGGAAGCCGCGCGGCGCCGGCTCGACTGGATGCTCGAACGAAGCGCCCCGCTGGCCTCGGGCGAGGGCTGGGCGATCAGCGCCAGGCGCTGGCTCGATCCGGATGGCGACGAATTCGCGGTGACGCGCACCCTGCTGGAGCGGCACGGCGTACCGCTCGAGCCGCCCGCGGGCTGGCGCAGCCAATCGCGCGCCGTGCTGCCCGCACTGCCCGCCGATTAGTCTTCGAAACCGTCGCGGAACAGCGATCCCGCCGGAAGGACGAAGGTCGGCCGCAGGCACCAGCGCTTCAGCACGCCCGCGTCCGGGCTGTCGAGATCGCTCACCGCGAGCTTCCAGCTGCCTTGCAGCACATGGCCGTCGAAGGCGGAGAGCGGCTGGCTGGGACGATAGGCCGTGCCCGGCGCGTAGGCCGGCACGTTGCCCGAGACGCAGTCGTCGTCGATCGCGAGCACGGCGTCGTCGTCCAGCACCACGTCGGGATCGCGGCCGCTGCAATTGGCGGGCGGGTCGAACACGGTGCGGTCGCTCACGCCGGCGTGGCTCAGCCTGCCGCGCAGATCGCCGGCCCAAGGATGCTCGAACTGCAGCACGACTTCGAGTTCCGCGATGGGCGTGGTGCCCGTCAGCGTCATCGTGCTCGATGCGCCGAGAGCGCTGGCGTCGGGAATCGCCAGATCGGGCACCAGGCAGTAGTCGGCGTTGGTCGTGAAGCTGGCCACCGCCGATCGCGCGCCGGTGCCGCAGGCGTTGATCGCGGCGATGCGCCAGTGGTACGTCGTTTCGGGCGCGAGCGCCGGCAGCTCGACGCGGGTTCCCGCGACCACGGTGTCGAGTATCGGATCGTCGAAGGCCGGGCTGGCGGAAACCTCGACGCGGTAGCTTGCCGCCTCCGGTACGGCCGTCCAGGCCAGCGCCGTGGGGCTGACGCCGTTCGCGCCGTTCGCCGGATCCGTCGCCGCGGGCGCCGCAGGCAGGCCGGAGACGAGCGTGAACGACAGTCGCGCGCTGTCGGTGTCGGCGCCGCGCGTGCCGATAACGTCGAAGCCATGCTCGCCGGCGGCCGGTTCGTCGAGATCGGAAAGCGTGAGCGTGGCGGTCTGCCCCGGCGAACGCGGATTGGGCGAGATCGAGACCGAGAGGCCATCGGGAACGCCACTGGCCGAGAGCGTGACCGGATCGTCGAAGCCCGGTATCAGTGCGGCGACACCCACGGTGAACTGCGCGTTGTTCGCCGTGGCGCAGAGCATCGCCGAAGGCGGGTTGATCGAAACCGCGAAGGGCGCTTCGACCGCGTCGCGTCCGTCCAGCACCCGGTTGGCGCCGCCGCCGACGGGATCGAGCCAGTCGCGCAGCCGCGTGGCCGACGTGCTGCCGGTCGCCCACGAGGTGGCGAGGCGGCCGTACCAGTCGGACGCATCGTTGCCGCAGGCCGCGCCGCCGCCATGCAGCTGGCCCACGATGCGCTGCTCGGGACTGAACAGCGGCGAGCCGGACGAACCCGGCTCGGTGGTGCCGAGGTCCCAGTCGGTGATGCGCAGATGCGTGCCGTCGCCGGGCACCGCGTTCTGGTTGTAGGACGTGATCGAGGTCGCCTGGTTCTCGAAGCTGATGCGCTTCTCGTCGCCGCTCGGATGATGGATGGCCACCGCGCTGGCCGTGGCCTGGTCGCGCGCGTCGAAGCCGGCCCAGTGCACGTCGAAGGCCGGGTCGATGGGATCGTCGAGTTCGAGCAGGGTGAAGTCGCTCTGCGCACGCGTGGCGCGGAGCACCGCGCCCGAATTGAAATCGGTGAGCGGGCCGTTGCCGGCGCCGCCACTGGTCGCATCGGAACGGCAGGTGGCGTTCTCGAAGTTGAAATAGGCGACCAGCGTCGCGGCGTTGCCGGAGCCGATGCCGCAGTGGTTCGCCGTGAGCAGATAACCTTTGAGATCCTGCGCGGTGTTGTTGACGATGGCGCCGCTGCAGTTGATGGCACCGGCGTAGTGCAGCGCCACCACCGAACGGATCGGCTCGCGCCAGGCATCGCCCTGCGGGCAGACCACGTCGATGTTGCAGGCGCCGGACTTGTCGTGGGCGGATTGCGCGAAATCGCGGTAACCGTGGTTGATCGAGCTGAGTTCGAGATCCACCTCGCGCGCCTTCGCCGCGGGCACGCGCAACTCCAGCATGAGCACGTTGCCCGCGACGATCGGCGTCCACAGCTGGCCGTGGGCCTCGTTGTCGGCCGCGCTGAACTCGCGCATGGCCAAGGCGCCGTTCGCATCGAACAGACGCAGCGTGGCGCCCTCCGGCAGGCGGTAGCGGCCGAAACCCAGGTTGAGCGACACCGCGCCCGGCGATTCGATCTGCAGCCGCCAGCGCCGCAGGCCGGGCGCCGGTTCGTCCCAGCTGCCATGCGCGGACGGCGTGAAGCGTTGCGGCAGCGGCTGCGCGAAGCGCGGCGGCAGGCCGTCGCGGGCGCGGCGGGCATCGTCGATGAGCAGGGCAGTACGGTCGACGCCGGGCGTCACCAGGCGCTGCACGCCGTGCGTGCCGGCCACCGCTTTCCAGCCAGGTCCGCCGGCTTTCGCCTCCCCGGCCTGCGCCATGCCACCTGCGGCCAACAGCACGGCCGCCAGCGCCAGCGTCCCGGTCATCCTCGCCATCGCGTACCCGTACTCCCGAATCAGGCTGGCGACGTTACCGCAATCGCGCGGCGCGCGGGCTACACTGCGCCGCTACACGGATGTCCGGTGCGCCCCGATGAAGATGTTCACCCCGTTCCGCAGCCCCGCGTGGGAGCAACGCGATCCCGACAAGCGCGCCGCCGCCGTGCGCGACGGCGAGGCGCCCGAACTGCTGGCCCGCCTGCCGCAGATCGCCGCCGACGACGAAGATCCCGCCGTGCGGCGTGCCGCGCTCGGCCGCCTGCGCGACGTCGGCGTGCTGCTCGAACGCCAGCGCACCGAGGCCGATGCCGCCACGCGCGCCGCCGCCGCCGCGCGCCTGGCGCGCCTGCTGCTCGATCCCGCCGCCGGCCTCTCGCTGGAAGCGCGCCACGCCGCCCTGCAGCTGACGCTGCCGGCCGAGCTGGTCGAGCGCATCGCGGAGTCCGCCCCGGAAACCGGACTGCGCGGCGCCGCGTTGCAGCGCATCTCGCGCACCGGCTTCCTGCAGAAGCGCGTCGTCGAGGATGCCGATGCAGCCCTGCGCGAAGCCGCGCTGGCGCGCATCGAAGGCGAGGACGTGCTCGAACGCCTCGCCGAATCGCTGCGCAAGCGCGACAAGACCCTCGCGCGCCGCGCCCGCGATCGCGTGCTGGCGCTGCGCCTGGCGCGCGGCGACAGCGCCACGCTCAACCAGTACGCGCTCGATCTGTGCGATGCGCTGTCGCAATGGGCTCAGCAGCTGCCGGCCGACATTGACGCGCGGATGGCGCAGGCGCGCGAAGTTTTCGAAGCCCGCCGCCCGCAGCTCGACGAAACCATGCAGCGGCGCGTCGAGGCCTATTTCGAACGCGTGCAGGCGGCGCGGGCGCGGCGCGAAACCCGCACCGCGGAAGCCGCGGAGGCTACCGTCGCCGCAGCGGATGCGGTTCACGAAGCCGGCGCGGCGACCACCGCCGAAACCGCGCCCGCCGACGCTGCGCCACCCGCGAAAGCGGCGCCGGATTTCAGCGCCTTCGACGCCGCGCTCAAGCACGTCGAACGTGCGCTGCGCGATCAGAAACTGGGCGAAGCGCGTCCGGCCTTCGAGCAGGCGCGCGAACTGCTGGCGCGCGTGCCGCGTGCCGAGCGCGCGCGCCGCGAACGCTTCGCGCAGGCCGAGGAGAAACTCGGCGAACTCGAACAATGGCAGCGCTGGTCCGGCAACCGCGTGCGGGCGCGCCTGTGCGAAGACCTCGAAGCGCTGATCGCCGCCGGCCACCATCCCGACGCCGTCGCACACCGCGTGCGCGAACTGCAGGCCGAGTGGGCGAAGGTGGAGGCCGCCGAACCGGGCGATGCCGATCGCACCTCGGGCCTGGCGCGCCGCTTCCGCGCGCTGTGCGGCAAGGCGATGGCGCCGACCAAGGCCTACTTCGACCAGCGCCATGCGCTGCGCGAGCAGAAGCGCGAAGGCTACGAAACGCTGCTGGGCGAGGCCGCGGAGGAAAAGCTCGCGCTGCTCTCGGCACCGGCCCTCGTCGGCCTGCGCCGGCGGCTGGCGGAAGGCCTGCGCGGGCTCGACGAACTCGAACCGAAAGTGCGTTCGGCGCTGGCGCGCCGGCTGCGCGAAGGCCTGACGCGCATCGACGCGGCGCTCGATGCGCAGCGCGAGGAGGCCGCGCTCGCGCGTCGCAAACTGATCGCGAAACTGCGCCGCGAACTCACCCATGCCGACCCCGCCGCCGCGCTCGATCTGGCACGCGAGGCGCAACTCGAATGGAAGACGCTGCCGCGCGCCTCGCGCGAGGCGGAAGCCGAACTGGGAAAAGAGCTGCGCGCGCTGATCGACCCGCTGTTCGCGGCCGAACGCGAATCGCGCGAACGCAGCAGCGCGGAACTGGCCCGCATCGACACCGAGTCGCGCCGCCTGCTGGCCGAGATCGAAGCGCTTTCGCAGGGCGACGCCGAGACGCTGGCGCACGCCGAAGGCCGTATCGCCGCGCTGCAGGCGCAGTGGCGCGAACTGCAGGGCTCCAGGCCGAAACCCGCGGTAGGCGAGCGCCGACGCGATGAGCGTCACGGCCCCTCGCGCGGCGCGAGCGATGCCCGCGGCCTGCGGCGCGATTCGGGCCCGCGCAGCCCGGGTGAATCGCGATCGGCTCCACGCGGCACGCCCGTCGGTTCGCGCGACGGCGACGGCCGTCCGCTTCGCCGCGACGAGGCACGCGGCACCGATCCTGCGCGCGGCGCCCGTCGCGATGATGCGCGCGGTGGCTCCCCCGCCCGCAGTTCGCGCCGCGACGACCCGCGCGATCGCGGCAACGATGCCCGCCGCCCGCGCGCCGACGATCCCGATCGTCCCTTCGACCAGGCTGTCGCCCGCGTGCGGCAGGCGCAGGCCGCGCTCGAAGCCTCGCGGCGCGGCACCAGGCTGCAGGCGATCGCCGAGGCCTTCGCCCTGCTCGGACGATTGGCCGAAAACGACTCGGATAAATCCGAGGAGGCCTGGCTCGCTCTTGGCCTGGACGAAGCCGACCGCAAGCGCCTCGCGCCGCGCTGGCAACAGGCCGCGCGGCAGGAAGAGTCCACGCTGGCCATGCACGACGGCGCGCTGGACGAATGGCTGGTCGAAGCCGAACTCGACGCCAGCCTCGAATCCCCACCGCCATCGCAGGCGCTACGCCGGCAGCGCCAGATGCAGCGCCTCGCCACGCGCCTGCAGGGCGCGTCGCTCACTGCCGCCGATCCGCGCGAACGTCTGCTGCAGTTCGCCGCGCTCCCCTCCCCGAGCCCGGCACGGCGGGCGGAATTCGAGCGGCGCCTGCAGGCCGTGCTGGCCGCCTGGAGCCGCTGACGCGCCGCAGCACCGTTGCAGCGGCAACCATCGATTGCGCGATACGCATCACGGAACGTAACCTTCCGTGCCCCCCCGTACGGTTAGGGACGGAGCCTCGGCTCCGAACGGGGGTCCGCGCCAATCCGAATCGATGTTCTGAACCTTGATCCCTGGGGAGGGAAATCATGCAGCTTCAGCGTCTTGCGTTGTCCGTGCTTGCCGGTCTCACCTTCTGCGCGGCCGCGCAGGCGGACGACATCGTGCCCAAACAGTTGTCGGGCACGCCCGATGAATTCGCGGCGCTGGCGCCGCTCGACCCGGCCGCCGCGGCGATCGGTTCGAAGAGTGCGCTGATTCCGGTGCGCATGGCGGCCACCAAGGCTGGCCGCCGCGCCTGGCAGGGCGAGCTGCCGGTCGAGAACGGCAAGGCGCGCTTCCTCGTGTTCTCCGGGGGCGACGCCGCTTGGGACGTGCAGCTGGTGGGGCCCGATGGCGGCGCCAAGTCGGCACGCGACCTCGGGCTGCGCAGCAAGCGCACCTCCTTCGGCGTGGAAGGCGACATGCACGAGGCGGATTACTTCGAGCTCGACAGCGCGCCTTCGGGCCGCTGGACGCTGAGGCTCTCGGCGAAGGGTGGCGAAGCCAACGATGGCTACGTGCTGATCGAAGGCGACGAGGCCACCGAGTTGTCGTCCTACCAGACCCACAAGCGCCAGCTGCTCGGCGAGCGCATCGGCCTGGCCGGCGTGCTGTCGGTAAGCGACAAGGCCGGCACGCGCCTGGGCGCGGCCGCCGGCCGCATCGACAGCGCCACGCTGCGCGTCACCGCGCCGGACGGCACGGTCGAAACCTTCGCGATGTACGACGACGGCCTGCATGGCGACGGCCTCGCGGGCGACGGCACGGTCGGCGGCGATTTCCTCGCGAAGTCGACCGGCCAGTACCTCGCCTCGGTGCTGGTGCGCGGCACCGATCGCAACGGCCAGCCCATCGTGCGCAGCGCCGAGCATGTGGTGCCGGTGGTCGATGCTTCGATCGTCCTCACCGACACGAAGGCCGCGGCACGCGGCGCGGCCGGCACGCGCGTGGCGATCGACATCCCGGTCGACGCGCACAAGCGTTCGCAGCATTACCACGCCTACGCCGAAGTGTGGGGCACCGATGCCAAGGGCCGCGCGGTGCCGGTGGCTTGGGTCGGCGGCATGGCGACGCCGGCCAGCGGCAAGCTCTCGCTCGGCTTCGACGAGCGCTGGGTGGCGCGCGCGGCGGCGAAGGCGCCGTTCGAACTGCGCAATCTGCGCATCGAGGATCCCGATTACTTCGTGACGCTCGCCGAAGCCAAGGCGCTGCCGCTGTCGCTGCCGGCGCTGCGCACCAAGCTCAAGCCCTCGGAAGTGAGCATCGACGAGAGCATGCGCATGGGCCCGCGCCCGGCCACGCTGCGCGCCAAGGGCGTGGGCAAGCGCCTGCTGCTGGTGCACGGCTATTGTTCGGGCGGCGTCTGGCCGGCGTCGCAGTTCACCACGGCCAGCACCTTCGCCGACTTCAACCAGAACCGCACGCACGATCAGTTCGCGCGCCTGATCCAGAGCTTTGGAAGCACCTGGAATTCGTTCGGCGTGGTGGCGCACAGCCAGGGCGGCGCGGCTTCGCTGCATCTCTACCACTATTACTGGAGCGGCCTGGACAACGCGACCGGCAATCGCCTGATCCAGTCGGTGGGCACGCCGTACCGCGGCACCAATCTCTCGGGCATCCTCGCGAGCCTGGGTTCGTGGTTCGGCGTGGGCTGCGGCACCAACAGCAACATGACCTACAGTGGCGCCTCGTCGTGGCTGGCCGGCATTTCCACCACCTCGCGCGCGAAGGTGAACTACTACACCACCGCCTTCCGCACCACGAACTGGTACACCAACGACTACTGCAACGTCGCCACCGATCTGGTGCTCAGCGATCCGGAAGACGGCACCACCGAACAGGCCTACGGCCAGCTTTCCGGCGGCATCAACCGCGGGCACACCAGCGGCCAATGCCACACCAGCGGCATGCGCGATCCCGCGCAATACCTCGACAGCAGCCGCAACGCCACCATGAACACCAACGCGGCGCGCTGAACGCGTCGACCGCGGTCGGATGTTGAACGAGCCCCTGGGATTTCCCGGGGGTTTTTTTTTGGCTCTCGTCGCGGGTGTGGATGAGTGCAGGTGGGTGCTGCGGTGTCGTCGCCGGTGCTCTTGCCGGGGTGGCCGGCCCGGCTGCGGCGCCGGCTTCGCGGAAGCTGGAGTCGGCCGGGGGTTTTCGATTCGGCATCCATGCCTCAGCGAAAACGCGCCGACCTCCTGTCGGCGCCCCCTTCGGGGCCTTATCCGTCCGACTCCAGCCGCCTTCGCAGGGCCGGCCACCCCACCCCGGCAAGAGCACTCCGACCGCTGTCGTTCCCATGCAGGCGGGAACCCAGTGACTCTGAAGCGCCTCGCAAAAGTCGCTGGATTCCCGCCTGCGCGGGAATGACGGAGAGTGCGCGGCTGCTCTACCCGTACGAATCGCATCGACGGTCGGAGGACGCGGGGGC
>CAMLOR010000045.1 GCA_946481615.1 uncultured Aquimonas sp. | reverse complement strand
CTGCCCACCCGCACACTCGCGCACGAGGTCGGGCATCAGTTCGGACTTGAGCATGACCCGCCCAACGGCGCTCCGGTCAATCAGGCGTCCTTTCCGTGGTCGTACGGGCACACCGTGAGCAACGCTGCCGTCCAGGCGCGTACCATCATGGCGTATCAAACGAACGGCGCATGTCCCATGGGCTGCCCCATCCAGCTTCACTACTCGAATCCAAAAGTAGAGTTCCAGGCATTTCCCGGCACACCGACGGGCACCGCGCCTGGCGCCCCTCAGCTGCAGTCTCGCGGCAACGCGCGAACATCGGTGTTGCTGGTATCGACGATGGAACGCTTCCGCGGCCCGGTTGTCGCCGACCATGGCGTATTCGGCCACGGCTTCGAGCCTTTGCCCGACTTCCCATGCAACCCCGCCGTGTGGGCAAACTGTCCGGTCCCATGATGATCCTGACGCTGCGATCGATGGGTGTAGCCGCGGTGATGTGCCTGATCGCTTCGAGCGGCCAGGCACAGCCAACGCACAATGCCGATCTCGACCTGACGCTGCACATGGATCCACCGCCACCTTTCGTGCCGGGGTCGACCTCACTGCTCACTCTCACCTTCACCAATGCCGGGCCGGATGCGCTCCCGGCGGTGGGCGCGGGATCCTCCGGCTACCCGCATCTGGACTTCGAGCTGTTTTCGCTGATCGCCTCGAATCCGGCGCCGTGCACGATGTATTACGACGACTTTCCCGGTCCGCCGGGCCAGCCCAGCTACCTGGCTGCCACCGTCTTCGCCGGGCCGATAAATGCGGGCGAGTCGAAGAGCTGCACCGTGGCGCTGCGTGTCGCGCCTATCGCCAGCGGCACCTATCCGCTCGAGTTTTTCGCGACCGATGGACAGGTATTCGTCAATGAGCCGACTATCGCGAACAATCGGGTCCAGGTGCTGCTTCAATTCACCGGTCCGGCTTCCGCAGCGGCTTCCATCCCCACTCTGTCGCTGCCGGCACTGGGTCTGCTCGTACTCGGTCTATTCGCTGCGACTAAGAAGCTTCCGCGCACCCGACGATGAAGCGGCCGATCGCGCGCTCGAAGTCTACGACCGCGCGACTGCTGCAACACGCTCGCGTCATCCGTCGTCGCCAACATGCCTCCCATCCGCGTGCCTCGCGCCCGCGGTGGCCGCCAGCCCAGGCGTCGGCGCGTCGCCCACTGCGGACCGCGATGCACCTCGTCGATCTGCTCGACGCGCATCTGGATCGCCTGCACGGCGTGCGCTCGGTGTTGTGGGCGATGTCGGCAGGCGCCGCTCGGCTTCGCGGTCCCTGCGCGTTCGCACGCAATTCCCGTCGATGCATGGTGGGCGTTCGCAGCCGCGATCTGCGGCGTTCTCCTCGGAGGCTTTGCCCAACGAAGGAGATGATCATGCGGTGTGAACCGTTTGGAGCGCAGGTGGGTGTGTGGCCGAGCGTCGAGCGTCCGATTCTGACGACGACGGTGCGTCCGATGCCATCGAATACCTGCTGACCGGTGCGCCCGTGTCAGACCCTTGTTCGGGCCCGAATCTGACGTGCACGCTAGGGCAGCAGCTCATCTTTTCCAACGGCTTTGAATAAGCAAGGACACGGGACAGAACCAATGAAAACGCTACTCGTATGGTTGGCAACGGTGTTATGCGGCATCGCCTGCGCGGGGCAAGCCCATGCCCAGTACAACTTACGCACCATCCCGGCCGTGCCTCAGGCGGGCGCCCCGTTCGTTGTGGCCTTCGACGGCAACATCTGTGAGTCATTTTTCCTCACGGCCCCGGCGAATCCGCCGACCGTCATTACGCAAGGCACGACGGTGCGAGTTGCGGTCGATCACCTCGCACTGGCCAATTGCATAGCTCAGCCGGCTACCCATCTCGTGAGCATTCCTGGGCTCGCCCAGGGCAGCTACCAGCTGGAACTCTACACGCGGCCGTATCAGTCGCCGGGTGGTGACTTGCTAGGTCAGACCATCTTGTTCCAAGTGGGCGGCGCCGCGACGGCGACAGGTACGTTCTCCATCCCCGTCGACAACACCTTGGGCTTGACGCTACTGGCAGCAGCGATCGCGGCCTTGTCACTCGTCGTCCTGCGGAGGTATGACTAAATGCGATGCTGAAACGCGGAAGCGCGCGTGTCGACTTGCGACGAACGATCTACCCATTCGCCTACGGATTCATGTGAACGGTTCGTTCCGCGATGACATGTCCGGCACCAGCGCCAACACCTGTCCCGACGGGTGCCCCCGCCAGATGTTCTTCTCGGACCCGACGCAGGATTTCATGGGACGTGCCACGCGGCGTACAGGGGGAGCGCGACAAAGCTCAGGTGTATCGAAACAGTTCCGATGCGTCAATACGTTCGCGGACTATGTCTTTGGCGATGGGCTGGAATAGTTTGACGGTGCAAACGCGAGGGCCGACCCCGGCAATCTGGCCGAACTTCCCGGTCCCGTGAGCATGCGAGCCTCGCGTCGAACGGTCGCTCCCACCCTGCTTCTGCTGCTTGGGGCGGTCGCGCTAGTCAGTGGGCCAAGCGGAGCAAAGGCGCAACCGGTCGTCGATCTCTCGCTCGCTGCCACCATCACGCCGCCGGGTCCATTCGCACCCGGCGACGTCGCGCAACTCCAAGTCACCGTCACAAACCAAGGGCGCCGGACACTGCGGCCCTGGTCTCCGTCATCTCGACGCCGTATCCGTTCCTCGACCACGAACTCTTCTCGCTGGTGCCCAGTGAGCCGAATCCGTGCCAGATGTTCTACGACGATTTCATTGCGCCGCCGGGTTCGGGTCAACCGAGCTTTCTTGTCGCGCAAGTCGTTGCCGGGAAAATCGGACCTGCCGACTCGCTCGTTTGCACGGTCCGACTCGACGTTTCGCCGGGCGCCACCGGAAGCTTCGACCTCGACTTCGCCGTCATCAACGGCGAAGTCGGAACTGCGGATACCGATACCTCGAACAACGGTGCAAGCGTCGTGCTGCAGTTCGGCTCTGCGGAATCGACGACAGTATCCATTCCGGCAACGGGAAAGCCTTCCGTCCTGCTGCTCCTTTCCGCTCTTTGCATGATCGGATTTCTCGTCTTGCGGTGGTCGCAAAAGCAAGGCGATCGTTGAACTCGCGCGGGAAGCAGCCGATGCATTGTTTGCAAGTCATGTCGCTGACGGTCGCAGCCATCGTGTGCCTGATCGCCTCGGACGCTCAGGCACAATCGGTGCGCAACGCCGATGTGTCGCTCGCGCTGCACATGAATCCGCCGCCCCCCCTGGCGCCCGGATCGACCGCCCTACTCACGCTCACCTTCACCAACGCGGGGCCGGAGCCCCTTCCGGCGGTTGGTGCAGGTTCTTCCGGATACCCTCATCTCGACTTCGAGCAGTTTTCACTGGTCGCCGCGGAACCATTCCCGTGCCAGATGTACTACGACGATCTTCCCGCGCCCCCGGGACAACCTGGCTTTCTCGTAGCGTCGGTGTTCGTCGGCCCGCTCGATCCCGGGCAGTCCAAGGCTTGCACGACGGCCCTGCACGTAGCACCCGGCGCCAGCGGCTCCTACGCGCTGGAGTTCTTCGCGACGGACGGGCAAGTGTTCATCGACGATCCAACGATGACGAACAATCGAACGCAGATCATGCTTGGATTCGGCCCGTTCGCGCCGCGCGCGATCGTTTCCATACCGAGCGTTTCACTCTGGGGGCTGGGCTCCCTCGTTTTTTGCCTGCTTGTCCCGACTGCAAGCAGATCAAGGACGATTTGAGGGCGACAGCCAAGAATCAGTCCGAAGCCAAGGGTCCGTCATGGACGCGATGCAGGTCGTCGATCTGCTCGACGCCCACATGGATCGCCTGCACGGCATGCGCTCGGTGTTGTGGGTGCGCGGCCTTGCTGGATCGCGCCGCGGGTGAGGCGACGTTGCCCCGGTCGGTGGGGTTCGAGTTGCAGCAGTTGGCGAAGGCGGGATTGACCTTGGCTGGCGAAAGTGTGGATGCTTTGGCCGCTGATCGCTGCGAAGCTGGTTGTTCAACCTGAGCAAGTCCACAGGCCATGCATCGTCTCTATCGCGTACCCGACGACTTCGAGGCGACGATTCGGATTCTTACCGAAGCGCAGGGCGGTCGAAAGTCACCGCCCTATAACGGCATTCGCTGGGATCTTGCCTACGCCGACGAAGGCGTCGCCGAGCACCTTTACATGATTTGGCCCGATTTCTGCGACGCCGAAGGAAACAGTCTGCCGACCGATCGGCCATTGCCCGTCGGCGTGGAACTGCGTGCCCGCATGACGGTGGTCGTGGACGAAATGCGCGAGCAGACCCATCGCGGGCGCATCCAACCGGGCGTGGAGTTCTACTGCCACGAGGGAAACAAGCGCGTGGCGGTTGGCCGAGTGACTCGCATCACCGGGTTGCATGCTCCGCGGGACTCCAAGGCCATCGGATGACATCCGGCCCACCGTGGAGGTGCCCGACATGGCTTCCAAGAGTCCAGCCTGACCATGAACCATGAATTCGACGGCGCGCCCGATGAGGGGCAACTCGACGCCGCGCAGGCGGCGGCCATCGAAGCACTCGACGAGAAGGACCATGCGGCGATCGATTCGACGCTGTTGGCGCGCTGCGATTCGCGCTGGCGCAAGGTGTCTTTCGTCGTGGGCGCCGCCATGTCCGATCTCGACGGCGAATACGACCGCGTACCCGATGTGTACTTCGCATCCCGGGTTCGCCGCCTGGTGGAGGCCGGCCGGTTGGTAGCCGTCGGCAATCTCGACCACATGCGTTTCAGCGAGGTTCGGCTCGCAGGCGCAGCCCGGTTGCAGCAACCGGAGATCCGTTGATGCTTCGGCCCACCGGCTATCCCGCCGAGGCCGGGTAAGCTCGACGCAACGTCAACCGCCTGCCGGAAGTCTCGGCAGGTTTCTCGCCGCGCTCTCGATCGTGCGGAAAGCAGCATCCACTCTTGCCCTCGTCGCAGCGTCGAGTGTCAGTACTGCGCTGATGTTCTCGCACACGGGAGTGATGATGCCCATGGCCTGCCGCGCTTGAATGATCTGCTGCGCCGGCATCCGATCAGACGACCTCAGGTTTTCCCAATGGACCATCAGGTTGTCGATGCTGCGGCTTGCCGAATCGCAGGCCCTTTCGTAGTACCGCTCGGCACTGTACGGCTGCTCGCCCTCCCGGGGGGCAGCCGAACACCCGGCCAGAAAACCGGCTACGGCGAGTCCAGAGAGCACGCCTTTATTGCTTCGAGAGACGAGCATGATCAGACTTCTTCCCAATTCGCATACGGCGGAAAGTCGGCTTTTCGCGCATGACGGCCAACCCTCGACATCGAGGGCGACGCCCTGACTTTACCAGCTTCGAAATGCGTGACGATTACGCTGTTTTCCCTCTGGTCCTGGTACACAATGATTCAATCGAACCGACGCCGCTCGGCGGCACTGCTTGAACCAGGCGATGGGCCAACGGGATGCTGTTCGGCGACCCAACGAACTTCGCGGTCGAGATTTACTGCGACGCGACCGAGCCACGCTGGCTCGGCTTCGGACGGATGTGTGTTTTCGTAGGTGGCATGAGGCTCGGGAATCTGGAGGAGCAACACTGCTCCTTGTTTCATGCGGTCGAACGTCTCGCTGAAGTGGCTCGTTCGCTGACCGAACTCCGAGACCACGACTTCTCGTCTTCCGAGCCTGAAGCGGTGTTCTCCTACCTCGACCGCGCGCTGTACGTTGGCGAGGCCATTCCAGGCAAAGAGCTGCATCGCTTCGACTTCCTGACCAATACTGGCGAGCCGTTCGATCACGAGAAGTCTTTCATCTACGCCACGTCACAAGGGACCCTTTGCGTAGTGGCGCAGCGGCGCGATGGGTCTCTCGCTTCGGCTGTGTGTTCTTCCTCTGCGTTCGAACAAGCCACGGCAGAGTTGGTGCTGTGGTTCAACAATCACGTGCGCCGTACACGCGTCCAGTAGGCAGGTCCAACCACGTTGCAGCGGAGGCCGGCGTTGGCCGAAGAACTTTCCTGAGCATCCACCGAGGCACCATGTCGATCGATGAATCCGACGATGTCGTCGTCCTGTACCGGCCCACGGGTCCGAACGAGCTGGCGCTGGTCGAGGCCAGCGGCTTTCGCGCCTGGCCGCCGCGTTTGCCGGATCAGCCCATCTTCTATCCGGTCACCAATGAGGCCTACGCCGCGCAGATCGCGCGCGACTGGAACGTGAAGGCCTCGGGCAGCGGCTTCGTGACGCGCTTCCGCGTGCGGCGCGAGTTCATGCAGCGCTATCGCGTCGAGAAGGTGGGCGGCGCCGAGCATACGGAATGGTGGATTCCGGCCGAGGATCTCGACGAGTTGAATCGGAACATCGTCGGGCTGATCGAGGTGACGCAGGAGTTCCGCTCCGCGTAGTCCGATGCGATTTCGCCGGCACTTGATCTGAATCAATCGGCGCCGGTCGCATCCGGTGCAAGGTGGCTGCGGTCCATCGACGCAGGAGCCGCCATGTCCCGGGATGTCCAACGCATTGCGCTGGTGATCGGCCACCCCGATCCGCGCGGCGGTCATTTCTGTCACGCCCTGGCGGCGGCCTATTGCGAGGGCGCGCGGCGGGAGGGGCGCGAGGTGTGCGTGCTCAATGTCGTCGACACGCCGGACCTGCACAGCAAGGAGGAGTTCGAGGGCGGCGTGGCGTGCTCCACCGTACTCGCCGCGCAGCAGACGCTGCAGTGGGCCGATCACGTCGTGTTCGTGTTCCCGCTGTGGCTTGGCACGATGCCGGCGAAGCTGAAGTCCTTCCTCGAGCAGGTGCTGCGGCCGGGCTTCGCCTTCCGCGTCGGCAAGCGTCCGGAGCGGTTGCTGCTCGGGCGCAGTGCGCGCATCGTGGTCACGATGGGCATGCCGGCTTTCCTGTATCGCTGGTATTTCGGCGCGCACGGCACGCGCGGGCTGCGCCGGAGCATCCTGCAGTTCTGCGGCTTCGCACCCGTGGCCGAAACGCACATCGGCAGTGTGGAAGCGCCATCGAGCGCCGATGCGCGCCGGCGCTGGCTCGATCGCATGCGGGAGTTCGGGGCGTTGGGTGTGTGACGGGTCAGGGCCGGCAATGAGGCGAACCCGTCATTGGCGAGCGTGCGATTGAACCGTGCTTGCGTGTGGTGACCGAGCGGCCACGAGCGTGGCGAACGCGCGCCCGAAGCGCCCGTGTTCATTCGGCGTGAACACCGCATCCGACTACAATCCGCGCATGACCGATGCCGATGCCCTGCATGTCGCTTGCCCGCATTGTCATGCGGTGAATCGCATCGCTGCCGCGCGTCTCGGCGAGCAGCCCAGGTGTGGACGGTGCAAGCAGGCACTATTCAACGGCGAACCCGTACCGCTGGGCACCGCCTCGTTCGAGGCGCATGCGGCGCGCAGCGATCTGCCGCTGGTGGTGGATTTCTGGGCGGCATGGTGCGGGCCGTGCCGCGCGATGGCGCCGGCGTTCGCGGCGGCGGCGGCACAGTCGGAACCGCACGTGCGTTTCGCGAAGGTGGATACCGAAGCGGAGCCGGCGCTGGGTTCGCGCTTCGCCATCCGCAGCATTCCCACCATGGTGTTGATACGCCGGGGCCGCGAGGTTGCACGGCAGTCCGGCGCGATGCCGGCCGCGGCTATCGTGCAGTGGGTGCGGCAGCACGCCGCGTAGATTGCGCGCCGTCCCGCGAAGACGGGGCTGTAGATGCGATGCGATCCGACGTGCCTCGCACCTCGATTCCGCCTGCGCGGGAATGACGGAGTGCCTCGCACCTGGATTCCCACCTGCGCGGGAATGACGAGGCGCATTGCACCGGAATTGCCACCGAAGCGTGGTTGACGCCATCGCACACAAGAGAAGGGCCGGCGAACCGGCCCTTCTCCCCCTGCGGTGGCAGCCGTTGGATTACCAGCTGCGGCCGTAGATCTCGATGTCGACAGGGCGCGTCGGACGGCGGCCGCGGCGGCGATCGTCGTAGTCGTCGTCGTAGCGGTTGGCCGGACGGCCCTCGTAACGCGGGTCGTAACGCGTGTCGTAGTTGCGATAGTCGTCATCGTCGTCCCAGCGCGTACGGCGGTTCTCGCCACGGCGCTCGGCGTCGCCCTGGACGGCCACGCTCACCACGCAGCGGCGGCCGCCGGCTACGTCGATCCAGCCGGTGCTTTCACCGCGCACCAGCGACTCGTGGATCGGCACCTGTTCGCGGTGGCCGTTGCCGTAGGTGAGCCACAGGCGTTCGATCTCCGCCGGCCCGTTGGCCGAGCGCAGCTTGATCGCACTCACGCGCGAGCGGCACGAGACCGGCACGCGGTCCACGTCACCTTCGTACGAGGCCAGCGTGCTCACGCCGAGCAGGCGTTCGCCTGGGCGTTGCGCGAAAGCGGGTCCGGCCGCGAACGTGGCGGCCACGGTGAGGGCAAGTAGCATCTTCTTCATGAGGTCGTCCTCCGTGCGTTGCGTTCCACACGCGGAATGTGGACCGCGCCGGCTGAAGCCGCAGCGAATCGCGCGCAATCGACGCAGCCGCGATTCAACTAGCTGACGCGCCGCGCATCGCACTCAACTGAACGCTGCATTTCGCGCGCGCGGCCGAGGCCGGTCGGCAGGCAAATCGCGCGTGACAGAATCCGGCCATGCCCGCGATCGGATACCACGCTTCGCACGAGCAGTTCCCGCCGTCGCAGTTGCTGCGCGACGCCCGCGCGGCGAGCGAAGCGGGTTTCGCGTCGGTCTCGAGTTCCGATCACCTGATGCCCTGGAGCCAGTCGCAAGGACACTCCGGCTTCGCGTGGTCCTGGCTCGGCGCCGCGATGCAGGCCATCGAACTTCCTTTCGGCGTGGTGAGCGCACCGGGCTATCGCTATCACCCGACGGTGCTGGCGCAGGCCGCCGCGACGCTTTGCGAAATGTTTCCCGGGCGGCTGTGGGTGGCGCTTGGCAGCGGCGAACGCCTCAACGAGCACGTCACCGGCGAGGCCTGGCCGGCGAAGCCCGAACGCAACGCGCGCCTGCGCGAATGCGTGGATGCGATGCGCGCGCTCTGGCGCGGCGAGACGGTCTCGCATCGCGGCCGCGTGGTGCTCGAGGACGCGAAGCTGTACTCCCTGCCTGCCGTCGCCCCCACGCTCGTGGGCGCTGCACTCACCCCCGAAACGGCGCGCTGGGTGGCCGGCTGGGCCGATGCGCTCATCACCGTGAACATGCCGAAGCAATCTCTGCGCGAGGTGGTCGACGCCTTCCGCGAAGCGGGCGGCGAAGGCAAGCCGATGTTCCTGCAAGTGAAGGTGTCGTATGCCGCCGACGATGACGCCGCGAAGGGTCAAGCGCACGAGCAGTGGCGCACGGCCATCTTCGACAGCGACGTGATGGCGGAGCTGAAGCTGCCCGAGCAGTTCGAAGCGGCCGCAGCCACGGTGCGACGCGACGATGTCGAGCGGCGCGTGCATTGCTCCTCCGACCCGGTGCGCCACGCCGCGTGGCTGGCCGACTACGCCGAGCTGGGCTTCTCGCACCTCTACGTGCACAACGTCAATCGCGGGCAGCGTGCCTTCATCGAAGCGTACGGAGCCCACGTGTTGCCGATGATCGGACGCGAATGAGCGGCGCACGGCAACTGGATCTGCGCGACTACGGAGCGATCGGAAATCTGCGCACCGTGGCGCTGGTGGGCCGCGATGGTGCGATCGCTTGGTGTTGCCTGCCCGAGCTGGACCGGCCCGCAGTGTTCGCGTCGCTGCTGGATGGCGAGCGCGGTGGCGAGTTCCGGGTTTCCCCCGAGAACTGCGGCTACGGCGAGTCCGCCTATCTCGAAGGCAGCAACGTGCTGACCACACGTTTCCAAACCGGGGACACCGAAGTCGTCGTCACCGATTTCCTGCCGCTGCGCCGGCGCAACGGCGAATTGCTGGCCGATGGCAACCAGATCCATCGGTTGCTCGTCTGCAGACAGGGCGAAGCACGGATCTCGGTACGCTTCGCGCCACGCTTCGATTACGCGCGCGCGCGCACCGGCATCGGCCGGCGTGAAGACGCCTGGCTGGCCAGCGGATGCGGCGCCAGTCTCTGGCTGTGCGGGTTGCCGGCGGACACCGAAACCCAGATCGTCGAAGACGACGACGGCAACGCCACGCTGCTCGCGCACTTCTCGCTGCGTGCCGGCACTCCGGTGGCGCTGGTACTGGCCTACGGCAACGGGCCCGAGCGCGTGACGACGGCCGATACACAGGGCAAGTTGCGGAGGACCGTGGCGGCCTGGCGCCACTGGTGCCGGCGCGGAAAGCCGCCGACCTGGGCCGGGCGCCACGCCTCGCTGGTGCAGCGTTCGACGCTCGCGCTCAAGCTGCTGTGCAACGCGGAAACCGGAGCGATCGCGGCGGCCGCCACGACGTCGGTGCCCGAAGCGATCGGCGGCGAACGCAACTGGGATTACCGCTACGCCTGGCTGCGCGACGCCGGCATGACCGCCGAAGCCTTGCTGGGCGCAGGGCACGCCAAGGAAGTCCACGACTTCCTCGCCTTCATCGAGCGCGTGGAACGCCGCGGCAATCCGCACGGCCCGTGGCTGCAGCTGGTGTTCGGCCTGCATGGCGAAACCGAGCTGCCACAGGTGGAGCTGCCGCATCTGGCGGGTTATCGCGGCTCGCGTCCGGTGCGGATCGGCAACCACATCGTCGCGCACCGCGGGCACGACATCTACGAACAGGTGCTGGGCGCCGCGCTGGAATACCTCGCGCTCGGCCGCGAGCTTCCCGGCGAATTGATGCGCTTCTTCGGCCGCGTCGCCGACATCGCAGCGCGCGAGTGGCGTCATCCCGATCACGGCATCTGGGAACTGCCCGACGGCCCGCGCCACTACGTGCATTCGAAATGGACGGCAAGCGTGGCGCTCGATCACGCCATCAGGCTCGCGCGCGAACACGGCATCGAAGGCGACGTCGCGGCGTGGCGGCGCGAGCGCGACGCCTGCCGCGCCGAAGTGCTGGAGAAAGGCTGGGATGCGCGGCGCGCGCGCTTCCGCATGGCCTACGATGTCGAGGCGCTGGATTCGGCCAATGTGCTGATGCCGCAACTCGGCTTCCTGCCGGCCGACGATCCGCGCGTGATCGCCAATCTGAAAGCCACGATGGAAGGCCTCGTGGTCGACGATCTTTGCTATCGCTATCGCATCGACGATGGACTGCAGGGCGAGGAAGGCTGCTTCGTGGCCTGCACGTTCTGGATCGTCGAGGCGCTGGTGTTGGCCGGCGACCTGCGCAAGGCGCGCTGGCTGTTCGATCACGCCGCCTCGCGTTGCGGGCCGCTCGGCCTGTGGACCGAACAGATCGATGTGCGCACCGGCCTGCACCTGGGGAACCTGCCGCAAGCCTTCTCGCACGTCGCCTTCCACGATGCCGCGCTGCGATTGGCGCAGGCCGAAGGAAAGCGCGTTCCCGTCGACCCCGATCCGGCGCACATCGGGGCGCCGGCGCGCAACCCGCCTTTGCAGGACCACGGAGCTTCGCCATGAAGACACCGATCGGACGGCGGCGCTGGGCCATCGCCGAGGGCTATATCCCCGGTTGGAGCAATGGCCCGGAGCCCGAACTGGAAAGCCACGAAACCTGTTGCATCCTCAATGCCGGAGACGAGGATGCGCATGTCGCGCTCACGCTGTATTACGAGGATCGCGAACCGGTGGGCCCCTACACGCTCACCGTCGAAGCGCGGCGCACGAAGCATCTGCGCTTCAACGAGCTCGACGATCCGGAGAAGGTGTCGAAGGACACGCCGTTCGCCCTTGTCATCGAGAGCGACGTGCCGATCGTGGTGCAGCACACGCGGCTCGATTCGCGGCAGGCCGAGAACGCGCTGATGACGACCATTGCCTTCGCCGCGGAGTGAAGGTGGCGCGCGCCTGGCGCAACTGGTCCGGCAGCCTCCGCGTGCAGCCACGCACGCGCGCGAAGCCGCGCGACGAAGTGGAGCTCGCGGTCGTGGTGCGCGAGGCGCACCGGCAAGGGCGCAAGGTGCGTGCCGTCGCGACCGGCCATTCTTCGCACGAGATGCTGCGCGGCGACGATGTGCTGCTCGATCTGCGCGGCCTGCGCGGCGTGATACGCACCGATCGCGACGCATTGCGCGCAGTGGCGCGGCCCGGCACGCAGCTGCAGAAGCTCGGCAAGACGCTGTACGAAGCGCACCTGGCGCTGCCCAACTACGGCGACGTCGCGACGCAGACCATCGGCGGCGCCATCGGCACCGGAACGCACGGCACCGGCATCGCGCTGCGAAATCTTTCCGATCTGCTCGTCGGTGCGCGCCTGGTGGACGGTCGCGGCGAAGTGCGCTCGCTGCCGGAAGCCGATCTGCCGGCCGCGCGTGTCGCGCTGGGGTCGCTCGGCGTGTTCACCGAAGTGACCTTGCAGCTCGTGCCGGCCTTCGATGTCGAACGGCGCGAGTTCGCGATGGCGACGGAATCGGCACTCGAACAGTTCGATTCGCTCTCGCGCCTCAACCGCAGCGTCGATTTCTACTGGTATCCGCGGCGCGACGACATCAAGTTGCGGGTGCTCAATCCCGTGGGCGGCGGCGTGTTCCCGGACGATGCGCGCCTGCTCATCCTCGTCGATGGCTACGGCCACGAGATCATCCCCACGCACAGCGGGATTCCGCATCGTTTCGAGGAATGCGAGTACGCGCTGCCGGCGGAGCGCGGGCTCGACTGCTTCCGCGCCGTGCGGCGCCGCATGCTCGATCGCTGGCGCGCGAGCGTTGCCTGGCGCGTGCTCTATCGCACCGTGGCCGCCGACGACGCCTGGCTCAGCCCCGCGTCGGGCCGCGCCACGGCGACGATCTCGCTGCACCAGAACAGCACGCTGCCCTGGCGCGAGTTCTTCACCGACGTCGAACCGATCTTCCGCGAATTCGGCGGGCGCCCGCACTGGGCCAAGAAACACACGATGCGCGGGGCCGAACTGGCCGCCTGCTACCCGCACTGGAAACCGTTCCACGCCTTGCGGCGGCGCTACGATCCCGACGGCACCTTCCTCACTCCGCCCCTGCGCGAACTGTTCGGAGAAGATGCATGAACACGCTCGGCCGGCGCCGCTGGGCCATCGCCGCGGGCCACGCACCTTCGCGCTCGAACGGCGAGGAACCGCTCTTCACCAGCCGCGACCAGTTGGCCCTGCTCAACACCGGCGACACCCTCGCCAACGTGCGACTCACCCTGTTCTACGCCGAACGCGAATCGCCTGGCCCGTTCCGCCTCGACATCGCACCGCGCCGGTTGCGCGTCGTACGCGTCAACGACCTGATCTTCCCCGAAGCCGTACGGCTCGACGAAGCCTACGCACTGATCGTCGAAAGTGATGTTCCGATCGTCGTGCAATTCACGCGGCAGGATACGCGTGCGGCAGCGAATGCGGGAATGCTGGCCACGGCGTGGAGCGACGACTAGCGCGGCGAGTGCCGCACCTGCCCGTCGCCGCGCACGACGAAGCGTTCGATGGTAAGGGACTCGGCGCCCATCGGGCCGTAGGCGTGCAGTCGGGTCGTGGAGATGCCGATCTCGGCGCCGAGTCCGAGTTCGCCGCCGTCGGAGAAGCGCGAGGAGGCGTTGATCATCACCACGGCGGAGCGCAGCGCGTGCACGAATCGCTCCGCGGTCGCGGGGTCTTCGGTGGCGATGACTTCCGTGTGGTCCGAGCCGTAGCGGCGGATGTGGGCAATGGCCGCGTCGAATTCGTCGACGATGCGGATCGCCAGCACGAGGTCGAGGAATTCGGCCGCGTAGTCGTCGTCGGTGGCCGCCGCCATTTCCGGCACGAGCGCGCGCGACGTGTCGCAGCCGCGCAGGTCGACGCCACGTGCGGCGAGCGCGGCCGTGGCCTGCGGCAGGAACGTGGGGGCGATGTCACGATGGACCAGCAAGGTTTCCAGCGCGTTGCAGACGGCCGGCCGCGTGGTCTTGCCGTCGATCAGCAACGCAAGGGCGCGATCGATATCGGCGGCGCGATCGACGTACAGATGGCACACGCCCTTGTAGTGCTTGATCACCGGCACCCGCGCATGTTCGGCGACGAAGCGGATCAGGCGCTCGCCGCCGCGCGGGATGGCGAGATCGACGAGATCGTGCAGTTGCAGCAGCGTCAGCACATGCTCGTGGGCGGGATCGTCGAGCGTGGTGATCGCCGCCTCCGGCACGCCGTGCGCGTGCAAGGCGCCGCGCAGCGCGGCAGCGATGGCCGCGTTGCTGCGCCGCGCCTCGCGGCCGCCACGCAGGATCGCGGCGTTGCCCGCACGCAGGCAGAGCGCCGCGGCATCCGCCGTGACGTTCGGCCGCGCCTCGTAAATCATCGCGACGAGGCCGAGCGGCACACGCATGCGCTGCACCCGCAGGCCGTTCGGGCGGATTTCCTCGCGCGTGACCTGACCGACGGGATCGGGAAGGCGCGCGACCTGGCGCACGCCGTCGGCAACGGCGGCGAGTCTTGCCTCGTCGAGCCGCAGGCGATCGATCAGTGCGACACCGAGATCGCGGGCCCCGGCCTCCTCGACGTCGGCAGCGTTGGCCGCGAGGATGCCGGCAGCATGCGCATCGAGCGCGTCCGCCATCGCGAACAACACGGCGGTGCGTTGCGCGGGCGACAACGCCGCCACCGCAACCTGCGCTTCGCGTGCAGCGACCGCCAAACCGCGCACGTCCAGCGCGCCAGCCACCGCGGGCCGCGAGGATTGCGATTCGCCGGCTTCGCCGCGATCGCCTCGGCGGCACTCTTCCTCACCCGTTCGGGGTGAGCCTGTCGAACCCACGCCCCAGTCCACAAGCCGCGAGGACTGCAGTTCGACAGACTCACCACTGGCGACGGACGAGCGCCGCGCATCGCCCGTCCTCGGCAGATCGCGGCTACGCGACATGCCCCGCCTCCGTCGCCGCGACCAGCGCCAGATCGTCGCGGTGCACGACGTTCTCGCCGTAGCTGTAACCAAGCAGCGCCTCGATCTCGCGCGTGTGCCGTCCGGCGAGGCGGCGCACCTCCGCCGCACTGTATTGCGCAATGCCGCGCGCCAGTTCGGCACCCGCCGCGTCGCGGATCGGCACCACATCGCCGCGGCCGAAATCGCCCTGCACCGCCACGATGCCGCCCGGCAGCAGCGATGCGCCGCCGGCCAGCAGCGCGCGCGCCGCGCCGGCATCCACGGCGATGGCGCCCGCAGCCGCCGGCGCGTGACGTATCCAGTGCTTGCGCGCCGCCAGCCGCGATCGCGCGGGCGCGCACAGCGTGCCTTGCAGGCGATCGGCGGCGAGTGCATTCACCGCTTCGGCATCGCTGCCGCGGAACAACGCCGTCGCGATGCCGGCCTCCGCGGCCTTCTGCGCCGCCTGCAGTTTGGTGAGCATGCCGCCGGTGCCGTGCATGCTGCCGACACCGCCGGCCATCGCCAGTACGCCGGCATCGATGCGCTCGATGCGCGGCACCGGCGCAGCATCGGCGCGCACGCGCGGATCGGCATCGAACAGGCCGGGCACGTCGCTGGCGATCAGCAACAGGTCGGCATCGACCAGCGCGGCCACCATCGCCGCGAGGTTGTCGTTGTCGCCGAGCTTGAGCTCGTCCACGCCGACCGTGTCGTTCTCGTTCACCACCGGAATCGCGCCGAGGCGCAGCAGTTCCTGCAGCGTGGCGCGCGCATTGAGGAAGCGGCGCCGGTTGCGCAGATCGTCGTGCGTGAGCAGCACCTGCGCGACCGGCGCATCGAAGAACCGCTGCCACAGTGCCACCACGTTGGCCTGCCCGAGCGCTGCGAGCGCCTGCTTGCCGGCGAGCGATTCGCGCTCGCTGCCGCGCAGCAGCGCGCGGCCGGCGGCCACCGCGCCCGAGGAAACGATGACGACTTCGCGTCCGGCATCGCGCGCCGCGCGCACGAAACCCGCAAGGCCGAGCGCGTGCTGCGTGCTCAGGCCCGCACCGCTGCCGGCCAGCAGACTGCTGCCCACTTTCAGCACGGCGCGCCGCCACGCAGGCAGGGCCTGCGCCTCGAAGCGACCATACGGCTTCATCGACGCCGCTCCCACGTGCAGTACGACGCGACAACCCGACGGCGGATCGAGGCCGGCGCGCGCATCGTCAGTCCAGCGCCGCGAGCCGCTGGCGCAGCGTGTCGAGCCGCAGGTCGCCCGCCGCGCCGGGCGAGGTGCGCGCCTGCAGGCTAGCTTCCGGCGTGCGTCCCTGCCCCGCCGCCGATGCAGCGTCCGCCGCCGCGCGATAGGCCTCGCGGAACGGCACGCCCGCGATCGCGCTTTCGATGGCAACGTCGGTGGCGTACATCGAAGGCTCGATGGCAGCGCGCATCGCTTCGGCGTTCCACTGCAGCCCTTCGAGCAATCCCGGCAGCAACGCCAGCGCCGCGAGGCCATGGCCGAAGCCGTGCACCAGCGAGCCTTTGCTGTACTGCAGGTCGCGCTGATAGCCCGACGGAAGACTCAGCAGGTGCTCGATTTCGGCACGTGCAGCCGCCACCGTGGCGTAGCTCGCGCGCATCAGTTCGATCACGTCGGGATTGCGTTTGTTGGGCATGATGGAGCTGCCCGTGGTGAACTCCGGGGGCAGCATCACGAAGCCGAACTCCGACGTCGTGAACAGGCTCAGATCCCAGGCCAGACGGCGTAGATCGAGCATGGCGGCGCCGAGCGCATCGAGCGCGGCCAGTTCGAACTTGCCACGCGAGAGCTGCGCATACGTGGCCGCCACCTGCAGCCGCGCGAAGCCGAGCCGCTGCGTGGTGTGGTCGCGATCGAGCGAGAGGTTGACACCATAGCCCGCGGCGCTGCCGAGCGGATTGGCGTCGATCCAGTCGAGCGCCTGCCTCGCGCGCAAGGCATTGTCGATGAAACCTTCGGCCCATCCCGCCCACCACATCGCCGTCGACGACACGACGGCGCGCTGCAGGTGCGTATAGCCCGGCATCGGCAGCGCTTCGCTGCCTGCGCGCTGCAGGCACACGGCCGCCACTTCGCGACACACCGCGCGCAACTCGCCGAGCCGCGCCTTGAGCCAAAGGCGGCTCGCCACCAGTACCTGGTCGTTGCGGCTGCGGCCCGTGTGCACCTTGCGGCCGGTGTCGCCGAGCCGTTCGGTGAGACGCGCTTCGATCGCGCTGTGGCCATCTTCATAACGCTGATCGAGCACGAAGCTGCCGTTCGCGACATCGGCGGCGAGCGCCACCAGCTCGCGATCGAGCGCAGCCGCTTCGTCGGCCTGCAGCACGCCGACGCGCTGCAGGCCCTCGACGTGCGCGCGACTGGCCTCGATGTCGTGCGGCAGCAGTTCGCGATCGAGCAGCACGTCGTCGCCCGCCAGGAACTTCATGATACGCGGGTCGATCTTCACGCCCGATTTCTGCCAGAGAGGTTGGGTCATGGGCCGCGGGCCTCCGTTCGCGAATCGCGGCCATCGGGAATCCCGAGATACTCGTCGAACCCGAAGGCGCGGTTGAGGTTCTGCAAGGCCTGTGTGGCCGCGCCCTTGAGCAGATTGTCGAGCGTGGCCACCGCGACGAGTCGGCGGCCATCGTCGGCCAGCGTGAAGCCGCCGATATCGACATGGTGTTTTCCGGCGATGCGGCTGACCCAGGGCGCTTCGTCCTGTACCTGCACCAGGCATTCGTTGGCGTAGCGGCGCCGAAAGCGCTCCTTCGCTTCTTCGAGCGAAACAGGGCGCGACAGCGTCATGTTGGCGGTGATCGTGAGCCCACGGAAATGCGGCGCCACGTGCGGAAGGAACTGCACGGGCGTGCCGAGCTGGCGCGTCACCTCGCGCTCGTGCAAATGACCGGCGAGCGAGTACGGCATCAGGTTGTCGCGCAGCTTCTCCGGATCGTTCTTGTCCGACGGCGTGGTGCCGGCGCCGGAATAACCGGAAACGCCGAAACATTGCGCAGGGCCGGCCAGCAGATCGCGCACCGGGTCGAGCGCCAGCTGCATCGCCGTGGCGTAACAGCCTGGATTGCTGATGCGGCGCTGACCACGATAGGCCAGGCGCGTGAGTTCGGGCAGACCGTAGTACCACTCGTCATCAAAGCGATAGTCGGCCGAGAGATCGACGATGACCGGATGCTTGCCCTGCGCATCGAAGGCTGCGACGCAGGCCGCCGCCTTGCCGTTCGGCAGGGCGAGGATCACGGCATCGGCGCCGAGCCCTGGCAGTTCTTCGTGCGCCGGCGCGGTGTAGCGCAGGCCGCCGGTGTAGGCGGGCTCGTGCGCATCGACGCGCTCGCCCTCGCGCTCGCGCGAGGAGACGTAGGCGAGCTCGATCTGCGGATGGGATGCGAAGAGCTTGATCAGCTCGCTGCCGACATAGCCGCGTGCGCCGACGAGGCCGACGCGGATCACGCCGCCACCCCGCGCTGCAACTGGAAATCGAGGTGCCTGCGCACGTTCGCCCATTCGCTGTCGAGGATGGAGAAGACTACCGTATCGCGCAACGAGCCGTCCGGCATGATCATGTGATTGCGCAGAACGCCGTCCTGCTTCGCGCCCAGCCGCGCGATGGCCTCGCGCGAGCGGTGGTTGAACCAGTGCGTGCAGAACTGTACCGACACGCACTGCATTGTCTCGAAGGCATGCGCGAGCAGCAGGCGCTTGGCTTCCGTGTTGAGCGCGGTGCGCTGCACGCGCTTCGCGTACCAGGTGTAGCCGATCTCGACGCGGCGGTGCGCGGCGGCGATGTTGCAGTAGCGCGTGCTGCCGACGATGGCGCCGGCGGCGTCGCGCACGACGAACGGCAACGAAAGCCCGGCGTCGCGCTGCGCCAGCGCGGTGTCCACATAGGCTTCGGCGCTGCCGCGCGCCGGCACCATCGTGTACCAGAGCTTCCACAGCTCGCCGTCGTCGGCCGCCTGCGCCAGGGCCGGCGCGTGCTCGCGCTGCAGCGGTTCGAGCGTCACATGGCGCCCGCGCAGCGTGGGCGTGGTGGCGAAAGCGCTCATTCGGCGGCCTGCGCGGGTTCGTCGAGCGTGGGCTCGCGTTCGCCGCAGTGCTGCACGGCACGCTCGATGGTGTCGAAATCGCGCAGGCCGTACCAGAACACCTTCCACTTCTCCTGCTTGTAGCAGCCATCGGATTCGGAGTAGTAGAAAGGATTGACCGGATTGCCGTGGCGCGAGCGCCAGAACAGGCGCGGCGTTTCATCGCGCATCACCTGCCACACGGCGCGGCCGAGGCCCTCGCCCTGCGCTTCGTCGAGCACCGCGAACTTGTCGAGATAGACCAGGCCGATGGCGTCGACCAGGATCACCGCGGCGCGGTAGTTCTCGCTGACGTAGGCGCGGCAAAGCTTGGTGCGTTCGAAGTAGTCCGGCTTGAGCTTGCGCCCGAAGGCCGATTCGATCAGTTCCCGCAGACGCGCGAGATCCAGTTCGTCCCAGGATTGCGCGCGCAGCACGCGTTCGCCGCGCCGCACCAGCGTGCCGGAACCCTTGTGCGTGAACAGCTCCTT
>CAMLOR010000044.1 GCA_946481615.1 uncultured Aquimonas sp. | reverse complement strand
CATGAGCGAGCGAGTACGCATCTTCGACACGACCCTGCGCGACGGCGAACAATCGCCCGGCTGCTCCATGACGCGCGCGCAGAAGCTCACGATGGCGCGTGCGCTCGCCGAACTCGGCGTCGATACGATCGAAGCCGGCTTCGCGGCCGCCAGCCCGGACGATTTTGCCGCGGTGACGGAGATCGCGCGCAGCGTGCGCGGCAGCGGCGTGGCGGCGCTGGCGCGCTGCCAAAAGCACGACATCGAGCGCGCAGCCGCCGCATTGGAAGGCGCGGAAGCCCCGCGCATCCACGTCTTCATCGCCACCAGCGACCTGCACCTCTCGGCCAAGCTGCGCATGTCGCGCGCCGAGGCGCTGGACGCGGCAGCCGATGCCGTGGAGTTGGCACGCCGCTACGTCGACGATGTCGAGTTCAGTGCCGAGGATGCCTCGCGTTCCGATCCGGATTATCTGACCGACGTCTTCAGCGCCGCGATCGCGGCGGGTGCCACGACTTTGAATGTGCCCGACACCGTCGGCTATGCCGTGCCGGCCGAGTACGGCGCGCTCTTCGCCCACCTGAAAAAGACCGTGCGCGGCATCGAGCGGGCCGTGCTGTCCTGCCACTGTCACGACGATCTGGGGCTGGCGGTGGCGAACTCGTTGGCTGCGATCGAGAACGGCGCGCGCCAGGTCGAGTGCACCATCAACGGCATCGGCGAACGCGCCGGCAACGCCGCGCTGGAGGAAATCGTGATGGCGCTGCGCACGCGCGCCGCCTGGTTCGGCCTCGGTACGCGCGTGAAGACGCCGCGCTTGTATCCGGCCTCGCGCCAGCTCGTCGCCATCACCAGCAGCCCGATCGCGCGCAACAAGGCCATCGTCGGCGAGAACGCCTTCGCGCACGAGAGCGGCATCCACCAGCACGGCATGCTGCGCAACCGCGCCACCTACGAAATCATGGCGCCGGAGGACGTCGGCGTCTCGCGCTCGCAGCTGGTGCTGGGCAAGCACAGCGGCCGCGCCGCGTTGAGCGACCGCCTGCGCGAACTCGGCTTCGTGCTCGACGAACCCGCGCTCAACCAGGCCTTCGCGCATTTCAAGGCGCTGGCCGATCGCAAGAAGGAAGTCTTCGACGCCGATCTCGAGGCCATCGCGCTGGGCGCGACCGGCAACGAGCAAGGCCCGTGGCGGCTGGTCGCGCTGCAGAGCCAGGGCGCCATCGGCCGCGAGGCCGTGCCTTCGGCCAGCGTGCGCCTGGTGCACGAGGACGGCCGCACGGTGCAGGAAGCCGCCGTCGGCGACGGCCCGGTGCACGCCATCTTCGCCGCGATCGAACGCGCCACCGGGGCCGCGGTGACGCTGCGGCAGTACCAGGTGCGCTCGCTGTCCACCGGCGAGGATGCGCAGGGCGAAGCGCGCGTCGATGTGCTGGCCGATGGGCGAGAGCATCGTGGACGCGCCGTGAGCACCGACATTCTCGAAGCCAGCGCGCTGGCGCTGGTGGAAGTCATCAATCGCATCGAACGCCGTCGCGCGCTGGCCGCGCGCGAAGCGGCGGTCGCCTGAAACATCCCGGAGCTCCGATGAAAACCTCCCGCTACATCTGGTTCAACGGCGACCTGGTGCCCTGGGCCGACGCCAAGGTGCACGTGATGACGCACGCCCTGCACTACGGCTCCTCCGTGTTCGAAGGCATCCGCTGCTATGCCACGCCCGACGGACCAGCGATCTTCCGCCTGCAGGATCACGTGGACCGCCTGTTCGAATCGGCCCGCATCTATCGCATCGAAATCCCGTTCACGCCGGACGAGATCGCGCAGGCCTGCCGCGCCGCCGTGCGCGAGAACGGGCTTGGCGCCTGTTACCTGCGTCCGCTGGTCATGCGCGGCGTCGGTGGCGTGGGCGTGTGCCCGGCGCCGGATTCGCCCGTGGACGTGATGATCGCCGCGATGGAGCTCGGCGCCTACCTCGGCGAGGAAGGCATGAAGCACGGCATCGATGCCTGTATCTCGAGCTGGCAGCGCGCCGCGCCCAACACCTTCCCCACCGCGGCGAAAGCCGGCGGCAACTATCTCAACAGCCAGCTGATCGCGATGGAGGCGCGGCGCAACGGTTACGCCGAAGGCATCGCGCTTTCGCCCGACGGGCTGCTCAGCGAAGGCAGCGGCGAGAACCTGTTCCTGGTGCGCCGTGGCGTGCTCTACACGCCGCCCGGGGCGGCCTCGATCCTGGTCGGCATCACGCGCGACACGGTGTTCCAGCTCGCGGCCGACCTCGCGCTGCGCGTCGTCGAGCAGCCGCTGCCCCGCGAGATGCTCTATCTCGCCGACGAGGTGTTCTTCACCGGCACGGCGGCCGAGATCACGCCGGTGCGTTCGGTCGACCGCTCGCCCATCGGCAACGGCGCGCGCGGGCCGATCACGGCGGCCCTGCAGGAGCGCTTCTTCGGCCTGTTCGATGGCCGCACGCCGGACCGCCGGGGCTGGCTCGATCCGGTGTCGGTGCGCGAACTGGCGGAGGTGGCGTGATGGCGCCGTGCACCATCATCGACAAGATCTGGGATGCGCACTGCGTCCGCGCGGAAACCGAAGCGGCGCCCGCGATCCTGTACGTCGATCTGCACCTCGTGCACGAAGTCACCTCGCCGCAGGCGTTCGCGGAACTCGAAGCGCGCGGTCTGAAGGTGCGGCGGCCGGAGCGCACCCTCGCCACGCTGGATCATTCGACGCCGACCTTGCCCGCGGGCGCCGATGGCCGATTGCCCTACGCCGACGAATCCACCGCGATGCAGGTCGCGACGCTGGAGCGCAATTGCACGACGTTCGGCATCGAACTGCACGGCTTCGATTCCGGCTCGCGCGGCATCGTGCACGTGATCGGCCCCGAACTCGGTGCCACGCAACCGGGCATGACCATCGTCTGCGGCGATTCCCACACCGCCACGCACGGTGCGTTCGGTGCGCTGGCCTTCGGCATCGGCACCACCGAGGTCGGCCACGTGCTGGCCACGCAATGCCTGCTGCAGCGGCGGCCGAAGACACTCGCGGTCACCGTCGATGGCCGGCTGCCGGAAGACGTTTCCGCCAAGGACCTGATCCTGCACATCGTCGGCGCGCTCGGCATGGACGGCGGCACCGGCCATGTCATCGAATATCGCGGCGAAGCGATCCGCGCGCTCGACATGGAAGCGCGCATGACCCTGTGCAACATGTCCATCGAGGCCGGTGCACGTGCCGGCCTCGTCGCGCCGGACGAAACCACCTTCGAGTATCTGCGCGGCCGCCCGAAGGCGCCACGCGATTTCGAGGCCGCCGTCGCACGCTGGAAGCGGTTCGCGACCGACGAGGACGCGATGTTCGACCGCGAGATCCGCATCGACGCGCGCGACGTGCGGCCCACGGTGACCTGGGGCACCAACCCCGGACAGGTCGTCGCGATCGATCAAGCCGTGCCGCGCGACGCCGATGCGCTGGCCGAGCGTGCGCGGCGCTACATGGGCTTCGCGGCCGGTGCCTCGTTGCTCGGCGAGAAGGTCGACGTCGTGTTCATCGGCTCCTGCACCAACGGCCGCCTGTCCGACCTGCGCGAAGCGGCCGCAATCCTGCGCAACCGCCGCGTGGCGCCACACGTGCGCATGCTCGTGGTGCCCGGCTCCGACGCGGTGAAGCGCGCCGCCGAAGCCGAAGGGCTGCATGGCGTGTTCCTCGCCGCGGGGGCCGAATGGCGCGAGCCCGGCTGTTCGATGTGCATCGCGATGAACGGCGATCGCGTCACCGCGGGACAGCTTGCCGTGAGCACGTCGAACCGGAACTTCGAGGGCCGCCAGGGTCCGGGAGCGCGCACCGTGCTTGCCAGCCCCGCGACGGCGGCGGCCTGCGCGGTGGCCGGCCACATCGCGGATCCGCGCGAATACGCCGCCGCGCGCGAGGAGGCCGCCTGATGGACGCCTTCACGCGCTACACCTCGCCTTGCGCGCTGCTGCCGAACGAGAACATCGACACCGACCAGATCATCCCGGCGCGCTTCCTCACCACCACGCAGCGCGCCGGCCTGGGCCGTGCCTGTTTCGCCGACTGGCGCTACGACGCCGAAGGCCGCGAGCGTGCGGATTTTCCGCTGCGCGCGGGTGCGGCGGGCATCCTCGTGGCCGGCCGCAATTTCGGTTGCGGATCCTCGCGCGAGCATGCGCCTTGGGCGCTGCTGGATTTCGGCATCCGGGTGGTGATCTCCACGCGCATCGCGGACATCTTCCGCAACAACGCGCTGAAGAACGGCCTGTTGCCGATCGTCGTGAGCGAGGCCGAGTGGAACCGCATCGCCGCGTTCGCGGGGCAATCGCTGCATGTGGATCTGCAGGCGCAGCGGATCGCGCTGTGCGATGGCGGGGCGATCGGCTTCACCATCGAGCCGTTCGCGCGCGAATGCCTGCTGCGCGGAGTGGATCAGCTGGGTTACCTGCTGGGAGAGAGCGCGGCGATTGCCGCGTTCGAGGAGCGTGCGGCGTGAGGCGCGGATTCGACAGGCTTACCCGGGACGGGTGCGGAGGATTGCAGTGAAAGCGACGATCGCATTGTTGCCGGGCGACGGCATCGGGCCCGAGGTGTGCGCGCAGGCAGTGCGCGTACTCGATGCGCTCGCGCAGACACGCGGCCATCGCTTCGAGATCGAAACGGGACTGGTCGGCGGTGCGGCGATCGATGCCACCGGCGACCCGCTGCCGCCCGCCACCATCGCGCTGTGCGAACGCGCCGATGCGGTGCTGCTGGGCGCGGTCGGCGGACCCAAGTGGTCGGATCCGAACGCGGCGGTGCGACCCGAGCAGGGACTTTTGAAGCTGCGTGCGACGCTCGGCGTGTTCGCCAACCTGCGGCCCGTGAAGCCGCATCCGGCGGCGGCGAAGCATTCGCCGCTCAAGCCCGCGCTGCTGCGCGACGTCGATATCCTGTTCGTGCGCGAACTCACGGGCGGCAGCTATTTCGGCGAGAAGCGCCGCGACGGCGACACTGCCTACGATGCCTGCCGCTACAGCGTCGGCGAAATCGAGCGTGCCACGCGGCGGGCCGGACAGCTGGCGCGCGCGCGCCGCGGCAAGGTCACGCACGTCGACAAGGCGAACGTGCTGGAAACCTCGCGGCTGTGGCGCGCCACGGTGGCCCGGGTGATGCGCGAGGAGTTTCCCGAGCTGCAGCTCGAGCATGTGCTGGTCGACGCCATGGCCATGCATCTGCTGACGCGGCCCTCGGCCTACGACGTCATCCTCACCGAGAATCTGTTCGGCGACATCCTCACCGACGAGGCCGCGGTACTGGCCGGTTCCATGGGCCTGTTGCCTTCGGCTTCGCTCGGTGCGGGCAGGCGCGGGCTGTACGAACCGATCCACGGTTCGGCGCCGGACATTGCCGGCCGCGGCATCGCCAACCCCTGCGCGACCATTCTGTCGGTGGCGATGCTGCTGCGGCACTCGCTGGGATTGGAGGAAGAGGCCGCGCTCGTCGAGCGGGCCGTGTCCGAGTCGCTCGATGCCGGCGTGATGACGCGCGATCTGAAGAAGCGCGGCGCGGTGACGACGGAACAAGCGGGCGAGTGGATCGCCACGCGCGTGCGCGACCTCGCCGCGAAACGGCAGGCCGCGTGAAGCCCCTTGCTCATCGGGAGAGGAATTGGGGTGAGGGTTCGGGCGAAGCCGAACGTTTCGCTCCGCCCGAACCCTCTCCCCCGACCTCTTTCCCGGCGGGAGAGGGGAGCAAGGCCGAGTGGCTGCGCGCCATCCTCACGGCACCCGTCTACGACGTCTGCAAACGCACGCCGCTCGATGCCGCGCCGCGTCTGTCGCAGCGTCTCGGCGCCAGCGTCTGGCTCAAGCGCGAAGACCTGCAGCCGGTGTTCTCGTTCAAGCTGCGCGGCGCCTACAACCGGCTGGCGCGGCTCTCCGCCGCCGAACGCGCGCAGGGTGTGCTGGCGGTGTCGGCCGGCAATCATGCGCAGGGCGTGGCGCTGGGCGCGCGCAGGCTCGGGCTCGACGCGGTGATCGTGATGCCCGCCACTACGCCGCGCATCAAGATCGCCGCGGTCGAAGCACTCGGCGCGCGCATCGTGCTGCACGGCGATTCGTATGACGAAGCCGCCGCGCACGGCCTGGCGCTGGCGCGCGCCGAGGGGCGGACGCTGGTGCATCCCTACGACGACGACGCCGTGATCGCCGGCCAGGGCACGGTGGCGATGGAGTTGCTGGCGCAGCAGCCGGCGCCGCTCGATGCGGTGTTCGTGCCCGTGGGCGGCGGCGGCTTGTGTGCGGGCATGGCCGTGTATCTGAAGGCACTCGACCCGCGTATCCGCGTGATCGCGGTGGAGCCGGACGATGCCGCCTGCCTGGCGGCGGCGTTGCGCGCGCAGCGCCCGGTGCGGCTGGAGCAGATCGGCCTGTTCGTCGACGGCTGCGCCGTGCGCCAGATCGGCGAGCGGCCCTTCGCGCTGCTGCGCGATTGCGTCGACGAGGTCGTGACGGTGGACGCCGATCAGGTCTGCGCCGCCATCCGCGACGTGTTCGAGGACACGCGCTCGGTGGTCGAGCCGGCCGGCGCGCTCGCGGTGGCGGGACTCAAGCACTGGACGCGCGGCAACGATGCGTCCGGCATGCATCTCGCCGCCGTGCTGAGCGGCGCCAACATGAATTTCGATCGCCTCGGCCACGTGGCCGAGCGCGCCGCCATCGGCGAGGAACACGAAGCGCTGTTCGGCGTGACGATTCCCGAACGGCCGGGCAGCTTCCTCGCGTTCTGTCGCGCCATCGGGCGGCGCGCTGTCACCGAGTTCAATTATCGCTGGCAGGGCGGCGCGGCGGCGCAGGTTTACGTCGGCGTGCAGCTGAAATCCGGCAACGCCGAGCGCGTGGCGATCCGGCAGGCGCTCGAACTGGCGGGCTACGCCTGCGCCGACTACACCGAGAACGAGGTCGCGCGCCAACACGTGCGGCATCTCGTCGGCGGCCTCGCGCCCGGCCTGCGGCGCGAACGGCGCTTCCGCTTCGAGTTCCCGGAACGGCCAGGTGCGCTGCTGCAGTTCCTGGAAACGCTGGGCGCGCGCTGGAACATCACGCTGTTCCATTACCGCAACCACGGTGCAGCTTATGGCCGCGTACTCGCCGGTTTCGAAGTCGATGCCGGCGACGACGACGCCTTCGCCACCGACCTGGCGCGGCTGGGCTTCTGGCACTGCGAGGAAACCGCGAACCCGGCACTGCGTCAGTTCCTGTGACGCTGTTACGCTTCGCGCTTTCCGCGAAGCGACCCGACGAATGCGTGCCTTCTGCCTGTTGTTGATCCTCGCCGTGACCGCTCCTGCCGCACAGGCCTGGAGTGAATTCGGTCATTCGCTGGTGGGCGAATTGGCGTATCGCCGGCTCTCGCCGGCCGCAAAGGCGGCCGTCGACGAGCTATTGCAGGGCGAACCCGTGCCGACGCTCGCGGGCGTGGCCGCCTGGCCGGATACGATCCGCGACCTGCCCGAGTACAAGCACACCAGTCCGTTCCACTACGTGCGCATCAACGACGCTGGCTGCGTCTTCGAGCGCGCGCGCGATTGCCGCGACGGCGCCTGCGTGGTCGGGGCGATCGAACGCTATCGCGCCGTGCTGGCCGATCGCTCGAAGCCGCGCACCGAGCGCGCCGAGGCGCTCAAGTTCATCGTGCATTTCGTGGGCGACGTGCACCAGCCCCTGCATTCGGGTCATCGCCCGGACAAGGGCGGCAACGATTTCCAGATCAGTCTCGAAGGCGAAGGGACCAACCTGCATTCGGTGTGGGATTACCACGTCCTGCGCAGCGCCGATCTCGATTTCGCGCAGTGGATCGAGCGCCTGTCGACATCGCCGGCAACAGCGAAGCGGCAGTCGCCCGCGCAGTGGGCCGAGGCTTCGTGCCGCAAGACCAACGAAGCCGGGTTCTATCCCGCGAAGCCGGGCAAGCTGTCACCGCTCTATCTCGAGGCCCAGCGCCCGTATGCGGAGCAGCGTCTGCGCGAGGCCGCCGCGGAACTGGCGGCCATCCTCGAAGCGGATCTCGCCGGCTAACCTTGCCCGCGCAGCAGCGCACGCACGCTGGGCTCGAGTGCCGTCATGCCGGCGTCGCGCCCCAACGCCAGGGCGTTCTCGATGTCACCGCTGCCGAACCAGGCATCGGCCAGCGCCAGCAGCGCACCGGCCCGGTTGCCGCTGCTGCAATGCACGAGCACGTTCGGCGGGGAACTGATCAGGACCTTCTGCAGCGCCGCGGCGGCTTCGCGCGTGAGATCGTCGGCATCGCGCACCGGGATGTGCAGATAGGCCAGCCCCGCGGCCACCACTTCGGCCGCTTCGTCGCGATCCGGCAGCTCGGTGTCGGGACGCAGGTTGACGACGGTGCTCACGCCCGCGCGCGAAAGCGGCCCCCAGGCGCCCTGCCCCGGCTGCCCGCAGATGCACAACCCCGGTCGGGGCGTGCGGAGGACGGGCATCTGGCGCGTGGTGGTTTCCATGGAACGCCCGGATGGTAGCAGAGCGTTCCGCGGCACGAAGGTCGACTCGCTACCGTTCCGGCCAGGCGGCGTCAATGCACTTCGAACTGCAGCGTGAGCCGCGGCTCGCTCAGCGTGAGGCTGGCGGTGGCGTCGCGAGCGACGCGCAGGCTGGGCTCGGCAAGGGTGCGGCCGTCGCGCACGACGATGGCGTCGATCTCGGCCTCGCGGGCGTCGAGCGCGGCGAGGCGGACGCTCAGCAGCAGGCCGTCCTGCAGGTGCAGGTCGAAGTAGTCGCCGGCGCGGGCCGCGTCGTCGCGTTCTTCCAGGACGCCTGACGCGCCGACCGCGCGCGTGGTGAGCAGGACGGTGTCCGCGCTCAGGCGGGACGATGCGGCCTGCGGCGACAGCAGGGCAGCGGCGGTGAGGGCCAGCAGCAGGCTGGCGATGATCTTGTGCATGGCGAACTCCGGAGGGCGGGACCGATGGCGCGGTTGCGCCACCGGTTCAAACGCCCCGCGGGCTGCGCCTGCACTCAGCTTTTCGGCGCGGCGATGTAGATCTCGTCAAGTGCGTCCGGGCCGGCGCCGGTGGCATTGCCGGGAGCGGGCGGACCATCGAGCGAGAAGGTGACGGGCACCTGCACCCAGCCTTCGACCGGCTCACCGGCCTTGCTCGCGGGGTTGAAGCGCCAATCGCTCACTTTCGCGCGCGCGGCTTCGTCGAGCCGGAGGTCGCCCGAGCTGCGGTCGATCTCGACCTGCGACGGCGAGCCGTCGAGTCCCACCAGCACGCGCAGGATCACGGTGCCTTCCACCCTGGAAGCCAGCGCCTCGGCCGGATAGCGCGGCGGAGAAAGGCGCGAATAAGTGGCGCCGATCAGATCCTCGTCGCGCTGCAGCCGCGGTCGCGGCTCCGCGCGCAGTTCGGCAGCCGTGCCGTAGAACAGATCGAAGCTCGCGTCCTTCGCGGGATCGCCGTCATCGGAGGACACCGCGAGGCTGGCATGGTTGCCACGCCGGAACCGGACCGACGGACTCGACACGATCTTGCCTTCTCGGCGCACGACGCCGGCCACCTCGATGAGGTCGCCGCTGAGCGCCGTGACCTTGTATTCGAAGGCGAGCCCGTCACTGCTTTGCGCCACGGAATCTTCCGCACCGGCTTCGACCGCGCTTTCGTGCACCAGCACCGGCGTGCCGCCGATGCTCAGCGTGACGCGCAGGGCCGGCATCGATTCGTCGAATCGGGTTTCGGCGGCACGCGCGGGCTGCGCGGCCCAGGCGGCGTAGCCCGCCGACAGCGACAGACCCAGGACCAGCAGGGCGCCGGATGCGCTGCGCAGCGCACCGGGCAAGGGGTGTTTCAGCATCATGATTCGTTCCTTCAGGGGATGGGCCGGCTGCCAGTGGCAACCGAGCGGCGGGGGATCGAAAAGCAGGGACGTGGCGAGCATGGCGTCGGCGTAGTCGCGCCGCGCATCGGGGCGTTGCGCCAGCACCAGCGCGTCGGCGGCGAGTTCCTGATCGAAGCGGAAGCGGCCGATGGCGTAGTGCAGCAGCGGGTTGAACCAGTGCAGGCAACGCAGCGCGCTCGCCAGCAGATTGGCGGCGAGATCGAAACGTGCCATGTGCACGCGCTCGTGGCGCAGCACCAGCTCGCGCTGCAACGGTGTGTAGCGTTCCTCGAAGTCCGCGGGCAGCACCACGCGCCCGCGCAACGCGCCGATCACCGCCGGCCCGGCGACCGCCGATTCGGCGCGCCAGCTGCCGTCGGGCCGGGCGCTGAGCCGCCCGAGCGCGCGCCGGAAACGGTGCTGGCGCACGGTCAGCCGGATCGCGAAGGCGATCGCCCCGAGCATCCACGCCAGCGCGAGCCAGGGCGTCACGTCGAACGGCGCGGCCTGCGCGGCCTGCATCGGTTGCTCCACGTTCGCGGCGACGCGAGCGGCGGCCATCGCCACCGGCGCTTCCACGCGCGCCGACGGCAACAGGACCGCACAACTCGCGGCGGGCACCAGCAGCCACAATGCGTAGGCGGCGCGTGCGCCCAGGCCGCGCCGCACCGGCAGTCGCAGGCCCAGCACCAGCGCGGTGGCGGCGCTCGCGGCCAGCGCGGTTTCGAGCAGCAGCTGCAGCAGATCAGCGCTCATCGTCGAATCCCTCGATCAGCTTGCGCAGCTCGGCGATGTCCTTGCGGCTGAGCTTGCGATGCTCGGAGAAGTGCGCCACCAGCGGCGCCACGCGGCCGCCGAACAGGCGATCGAGCAGGCCCTTGCTCTCGCGCGTGAGCCATTCGTCGCGCTCGATCGCCGGCGTGTAGAGATAGCGGCGGCCGTCCTTTTCAACCGTCACCGCGCCTTTCTTGAGCAGGCGGTTGAGCAGGGTCTTGATCGTGGCTTCCTGCCATTGGCGCGACTGCGCCAGCGCGGCCACTACCTCTTCGGCGGCCATCGGGTTGCGCTGCCAGAGCGTCTCCATCACCGCGCTTTCCGCTTCGCTGATCTGCATGGGATATTCGCTTACGCTTGTAATCGTAAGTTTAGATTACGCCTGTAATCTTTCGGCTGTCAACCGTGGCGATGCCATACTCGCCGCATGCCCGCCCTGCCCTTCGCCCGCCTCGACGACGCCGTAGCCTGGCTGCGCGCGCGCGCACCCGCCCACGTGGTGATGGCCGCGCCGCTGGGCCTGGGCAAGCCGCATCGCCTGATCAACGCGATCCAGCGCGACATCGTGGCGGACGCATCGCGCCGGCTGACGGTGCTCACCGCGCTGTCGCTGACCCCGCCGAAGGCTTCGTCGGATCTGGAGCGCCGCTTTCTCGAACCCTTCGCCGCTCGCCATTTCGGCGGCAATTTCGAGCCGCTCGATTACGCCGTGCAGCAACGCGCGAACACGCTGCCGGCCAATGTCGAGATCGAGGAGTTCTATCTGCAGTCCGGCGGCCTGCTGGGCAAGCCGCAGGCGCAACGTCGCTACGCCAGCCTCAATTACACGCACGTGGCCCGCGCCGTGGCACGTCGCGGCGTGACGGTGCTGGTGCAGCAGGTCGCGCGCGAACCCGGCGGCGTGCGCCTGAGCCTGAGCTGCAATCCCGACCTCACCTTCGATCTGCTCGACGAGATCGCGCGCCTGGGCGGCCCGCGCCCGCTGTTGATGGCCGAGGTGCACCCCGAGTTGCCGTGGATCGGCGGCGCCGCGGCGGTGAATGCGGACTTCTTCGATGCCATCGTCGAGTTGCCCGATCCTGCGCCACCGTTGTTCGCGCTGCCGCGCCAGCCGGTGGGCGACGCGGAGTTCGCGATCGGCCTGTACGCAAGCACGCTGGTGAAGGACGGCGGCACGCTGCAGATCGGCATCGGCGCGCTGTCGGACGCGCTCACGCATGCCCTGCTGCTGCGGCACCGGCACAACGACGACTACCGCCGCCTGCTGCGCGCACTGTGGCCGGAGGTGGAATCCTCGGCACTGGTGCAGCGCGAAGGCGGACTGGCGCCGTTCGCGCAGGGCCTCTATGGCGCCAGCGAAATGGTGATGGATGGCTTCATGCACCTGGTGCAGGCCGGCATCCTGGTGCGGCGCGTGGTGGACGATGCCGTCGCGATGCAACGCGACGCGCGCGGCGAATCCAGCGCCGAGGATCGCGACCTGTTCGAGCGCGAGGGCCAGTACCTGCACGGCGGCTTCTTCCTGGGCTCGAAGGATTTCTACCGCTGGCTGCGCGAAATGCCGCCCGCCGAAGCGCGCCGCATCGGCATGACGCGCATCTCGCACATCAACGAGCTGTACGGCGGCAACGAAACGCTGGAGCGCCTGCAACGCCGCGACGCGCGCTTCTTCAACACCTGCATGATGATGAGCGCACTGGGCGCGGCCACCTCCGACGCCCTGGAGAGCGGCCAGGTCGTGTCGGGCGTGGGCGGGCAATACAACTTCGTGGCGATGGCGCACGCGCTGCGCGATTCGCGCTCGGTGCTGATGCTGCGCGCCACGCGCGATGGGCCGCGCGGCGCGCTTTCCAACCTGGTGTGGTCGCACGGGCACGTCACGATTCCGCGCCATCTTCGCGATATCGTCATCACCGAGTTCGGCATCGCCGACCTGCGCGATGCCTGCGACGAGGATTGCGTGCTCGCCGTGGCCGCCATCGCCGATGCGCGCTTCGCGCCCGGCCTGTTCGCCACCGCGAAACGCAACGGCAAGCTGCGCGAGGATGCCGCACTCGATGTCTCGCGCAATGCACCCGCGCGGCTGCGCGCGGCGATGGCGCCGTTCCGGCGCGCCGGCCTGCTGCCCGACTATCCGCTGGGCAGCGATTTCACGCCCGTCGAGCAACGCCTGGCGAAGGCACTGGGCTGGTTGAAATCCGCCACCGGCAGCACCGGCGGCAAGCTGCGCACCGTGCTGCACGCGCTGCGTGCGAAGACAGGTGACAGCGAGGCGATGCAGCGCATGGGCTTCGCCTCGGGCGGCGAATCGCTGAATGCGCGGCTGGTGGCGCTCGCGCTCGAGGCTACGCGGCCCAGGGATTGAGCACGCGCACGCCGAAGGCTTCGAAATCGCGCACGTTACGGGTGACGACAGCGAGCCGGTGCACGTGGGCGGTGGCGGCGATCAGCGTGTCGGCCAGGTCGCACGCGGCGCGCGCGCGATAGAGCGCCGCCTGCCGCGCCACGCTTGCGTCCACGGGCAAGCAACGGCGTTCGAAAGCTGACAACACGGCGTCTTCGAACCATGCGCGCAACACCTTGCCTTGGGCCGGATCCCTCGACTCGGCACGCACCACGCCGGTTTCGATCTCCACGAGCGTGACGACCGAGACCGACATGCGGCTGGAGGGCGTGAGGTCGGCCCAGGCCGCAACGCCCGCATCGGCCTTCCCGCTGCGCACCTTGCGAAGTTCCGACACGAGATTCGTGTCGAGCAGATACATCAGTCCAGATCCGCCGGACGGATAGGATCGTTGCGCGGCGGAATCTCCAATTCGATGTCTTCCGCGCCGGGCATCCATAGAAGATCCGCGATTGATTGGCCGCCTCGTCCAGCCAGGCGCCGATACTCCTCGATCGACAAGAGCACGTGTGAAGGTTCGCCGCGATCGGTGATGAACACCGGGCCCTCGGCCGCCGCCCGCTTGGCGCGGGCGGTGTCCTGGTTGAACTCGCGGCTGGTGAAGTAGTGCGTGGCCATGTAGCAACGTTACTACACCCAGCGGGAACCGGCAAGCTCAAAAGGTCTGCGGCAGCCCGCACACCCGCGGCAGGGCCTCGAACCCGTTGCAGAAGATCCACGGATCCACCGCGATCGCGTGCTCGCCGCAGCCGATGGCATCGGGATCGGCGGCGCACGCTTCCAGCGTCGGGCCGGGGCGCGTGGTGTCGCCGATCGCCGCCAGCGCCACCGAGGTCGTCGCCGCGCCGGAGCCGACGTCGAACACCAGCGTGATCGAACCGCTGAACGTTTCCGGCAGGCCCTGCGCGAACTGGCAGGTGATGATCTGCCCCGACGCGGCGCTGCCGCTGGCCGAACACGTGCCTGCCGGATTGGCGGCGATCGCGCGATCGAACGAGAAGCCGGCGGGCGCCGCCACTTCCAGCGTCATCGCGCCGGCAGCGCCTTCGCCGATGTTGCGGAAGCCGATCACGAGCTGGCCTTCGGTCTGCTGCGTGAAGGTCGCCGGCATGTGCTGCATATCGACGATGTCGAGCTGCGAGCGGCGCTTGGGGCGCGTCATGATGCCCGTGTAGTAGCCGCAACCGAGCGGCGGCTGGGCGTCGTCGCAAAGCGCGATGTCGGGCGCAGGCTGCTGGGCGTTGGAGATCGTGCCCGAGATCGAGAGCGGCCCCGGCACGGCCACGCTTTCGGCCACGTCGACGTGCACGTTGATGTTGTTGAAGTTCTCGGTCATGCCGTCGTAGAAGTACGCGAACGTGCAGGTCAGCAGTTGGCCGGAAGCGTCCGGCGCGGCGGCACTGCACACCCAGGGAATGTTGCCGTTGTGGTTGCGGTAGGTGACGCCCGGCGGCAGCAGGAAGCGCGCGGTCACCGTGCCGTTGTTCTGCGAATAGCCGGTGTTGCGCCAGCCGGCCGAGAACGTCTGCACCGTGCCGGCTTCCCACACGCCGTTGTGCTGCCAGAAGCTCGACGCGAACACCACCTGCGACTGGCGATGCGGCACGCTCACTTCGAGGCATTGCGACGTGCTGCCGGACGACACGCAGGCCGGGTTCGGCGGCAGCGGGCGCTGCGCGCTTTCCACCGTGACGCGCAGCGTGCTGCTGCCGGGCACCGGCAGGTCGGCGGCCGTATCGATCCACACGCCCACGCCCGAGGTGCCCCACATCCAGTCGGTGAGCGTGGCGTTGATCGTGCAGGTCACGATCTGCCCTGCCGCGCTGCAGGCCGCGCCCTGGGGAGAGCCGGCGAAGCTCACCTTTTCCGGCAGGGTGATGCGCACGGTGAACGGACCGTCCAGTTGGCCGGTGCCGGTCTTGACGATCTGGAAGCCCATGCCCTTCTCGCCGTTGGCGCCGAAGGTGCCGGAATCGAAATTCGCCGGCGGGGTGAACACGAGGCCGAGCTGCTGCGCGCCGGCCAGCGCGGGCAGCATCAGGAACAGGGCGAGCAGGCAGGCGCGAAACGGCATGGCGGGCGGTCCGTCGGAGTCCGCACGCATCATGTCGCCTGCCCGGGCCGCGGACACCCCCGCGAACGCGGGGGTCCGCGCAAACGAGAGTTACAAGGCCTTGGCGGCCTCGACCACGCGCTCGACGGTGAAGCCGAAGTGCGGGAACAGCTTCTCGGCCGGCGCCGAGGCGCCAAACGAATCCATGCCGATGACGGCGCCGTCCAGGCCCACGTACTTGCGCCAGAAATCGCTGACGGCCGCTTCCACGGCGACACGCTTGCGGCACCAGCGCGGCAGCACGCCTTCGCGCCATTCCAGCGGCTGGCGGTCGAACACGTCGGTCGACGGCAACGACACCACGCGCACCTTGCGGCCCTCGGCGATCAGCTGGCGCGCGGCCTTCATCGCCAGTTCGACCTCGGAGCCCGTGGCCATCAGGATCAGGTCGAATTCCGGCGTGTCGAGCAGCACGTAGCCGCCGCGTGCGATGTCGCGCAACTGCTGCTCGTCGCGCAGCTGGTGCTGCAGGTTCTGGCGGCTGAAGACCAGGCAGCTCGGGCCGTCGCGGCGCTCGATCGCGGCCTTCCAGGCCACCGCGCTTTCGACCGCGTCGCAGGGACGCCAGACATCGTTGTTCGGGATGTAGCGCAGCGAGGCCAGATGCTCGACCGGCTGATGCGTCGGGCCGTCCTCGCCCAGGCCGATGGAGTCGTGCGTGAAGACATGGATGGCGCCGGCCGGGATCAGCGCGCTCATGCGCAATGCGTTGCGCGAGTAGTCGGAGAACACCAGGAAGGTGGCGTCGTACGGGATGAAGCCGCCGTGCAGCACGAGACCATTGCAGATCGCGCTCATGCCGAATTCGCGCACGCCGAAGTAGATGTAGTTGGCGTTCGGGTCGTCCGACTTGATGTCCTTCGAGCCCTTCCACAGCGTGAGGTTGGAATGCGCGAGATCGGCCGAGCCGCCGATCAGCTCCGGCAGCAGCGGGCCGAAGGCGTCGAGCGCCATCTGCGAGGCCTTGCGCGAGGCGATGGTGAGGCCATCGGCCTGCAGCTTGCGCACGTAGTTCCAGCTCGCCTCGTCCCAGTTTTCCGGCAACGCGCCGCTGTAGCGGCGCACCAGTTCGTCGGCCAGCTGCGGATGCTGCGCCGCATAGGCATCGAACAGCGCGTTCCACTTCGCCTCGCGCTGCGCGCCGGCTTCGCGCGCGTCCCAGGCGGCGTACTGGTCTTCGGGGATGTGGAAGGGCACGTGGCCCCAGCCGAGCTTCTCGCGCGCGGCGGTCACCTCGTCGGTGCCCAGCGGCGCGCCGTGGCAGGACTCCTTGCCGCATTTGTTGGGCGAGCCGTAGCCGATCACCGTCTTGCAGCAGATCAGCGTGGGCTTTTCCTTTTCGGCCTGCGCGGTCTTGATGGCCTGCGCGATCTCGACCGGATCGTGGCCGTCGACATTGCGGATCACCTGCCAGCCGTAGGCTTCGAAGCGCTTGGGCGTGTCGTCGGTGAACCAGCCGTGCACGTCGCCGTCGATCGAGATGTTGTTGTCGTCGTAGAGCGCGATCAGCTTGCCGAGCTTGAGCGTGCCGGCCAGCGAACAGGCCTCGTGCGAGATGCCTTCCATCAGGCAGCCGTCGCCGAGGAAGACCCAGGTGTGATGGTCGACGACCTCGAAGCCTTCGCGGTTGAAGCGGCGCGCCAGCACCTTCTCGGCGAGCGCGAAGCCCACGGCATTGGCGAGGCCCTGTCCAAGCGGACCCGTGGTCGTTTCCACGCCCGGGGTTTCGCTGGCTTCGGGGTGGCCGGCCGTCTTCGAATGCAACTGGCGGAAGCGGCGCAGCTCGTCCATCGGCAGGTCGTAGCCGGTGAGATGCAGCAGCGCGTAGTGCAGCATCGAGCCGTGCCCGTTGGAGAGCATGAAGCGGTCGCGGTTGAACCACTTCGGGTTGCCCGGGTTGTGCGAGTGGAAGTCGCGCCAGAGCACTTCGGCGATGTCGGCCATGCCCATCGGCATGCCGGGATGGCCGGACTTGGCGGCCTCCACCGCGTCGACGGCAAGGAAACGGAGGGCGTTGGCAAGCTCGCGGCGGCTGGGCGTCGTCATGGGAAGAGGGTCAGCGGGGGACCCCGATATTGTCGCATTGCGACCACCGTTCGGGGTGAGCCTGTCGAACCCGAACCTCGGTCGGCACGCCTACGGCGCTTGTGTCATGCGCGTCACCCGTTCAGGGTGAGCTTGTCGAACCCGGGCCTCGAGGCGACGGTTCGACAGGCTCACCGCGAACGGGTGAGGAGGTTCGACAAGCTCACGCCGAACCGGTGCGGAGTTGCGAGCGCGCGCAGCCCGTGGTGTGAGGCACGGGTTCGACAGGTTTCACCCCGAACGATGGGGGCTAGACCGTATCCGGCACAGCCTCGGCCGCTTCCGGCGCGGCCGTAGCCGACACCACCACCGCCGTGGCCAGGTCGCCCGTCACGTTCAGCGAAGTGCGGCACATGTCGAGGAAGGTGTTCACGCCCAGGATGATGGCGATGCCTTCCGGTTGCAGGCCGATGATGCTGCAGATCATCGCGATCACCGGCAGCGAGCCGCTCGGGATGCCGGCGGTGCCGATGCCGCCCAGGATGCACAGGCCCAGCACCAGCAGCTGCTTGGTGAGCGAAAGATCCAGGCCCGCGACCTGCGCCAGGAACAGCACGGTGATGCCTTCGAACAGGGCCGTGCCGTGATGGTTGGCGGAGGCGCCGACCGTCAGCACGAAACGCGAGACCTTGCGCGGCAGTTTCAGTTCGTCCTCGGCCACGCGCAGCGTGACCGGCAGCGTGGCCGTCGACGAGGCGGTGGCGAAGGCGGTGAGGATGGCTTCCTGGCTGCCGCGGAAGAAGGCGCGCGGCGACATCCGCCCGACGAATTTCACCCACAGCGGCAGCACCACGAACATGTGCGTGGCCAGCGCCAGCAGCACGGTGATCACGAACCACGCCAGCCCCGTGATGGCATCGAAGCCGAGCGAGGCGCACAGGATGAAGGTGAAGCAGGCCACCGCGTACGGCGCCAGCTTGATGATCATGCCGATCAGCCGCATGCAGATCTCGAACAGGCCCTGCAATGCGTGCTTGAAGGCCTGCGTGGCCGGCGTCGGCGTCATCACGAGGCCGATGCCGAACATCAGCGCGAAGAACACGATGCCGAGCTTCTGCTTGTCGTCGGCGGCGGCCGCGATCACGTTGTGCGGCACGATGTTGACCAGCAGCGTCATGAAATCGAGCTGCGAGCCGCTGGTGGCGATCTCGCTGGCCTTGGTCGAGTACTGCGACATCGCCTGCTGCACCAGCGCGGGATCGAGGTGCGAGCCGGGCTGCAGCAGGTTCACCATGATCAGGCCGATGCCCACCGCCAGGCCCGTGACGGTGGCCGTGTACATCAGCGTCTTCCAGCCCAGGCGCCCGAGGCTGGCGATGTCGCCCAGCTCCGCCACGCCCAGCACCAGGGCCGAGAACATCAGCGGCACCACGAGCATGAAGAGCAGGTTGAGGAAGATCTGCCCGAACGGCTTGGCGAGATAGGTGGTGAAGAACTGGATGCCGGTGGCATCGCCGAAGCCGAATTCGTTCACCAGCAGGCCGACCACCCCGCCCAGCGCGAACCCGATCAGCACCTTCACATGCAACGCCATGCCCTTGCGCGGGGCGTCGATCAACCCGTGGCTCATTGGTGTTTCCCCAAGTGTGGCCCGGAGGATACCGAAAACGGCGACAATGGGTCATTCACCATGACATCCGGGGAGGGAACCATGGGTCTGTTCGCGGCGCTCGCGCGCCATAAGTCGATTCCGCAACTGCAGGCCGAGATCGGCCAGCGCCAGGATTTCCGCCGCGTGCTGGGCGTCTGGCAGCTCACCGCCATCGGGCTTGGCGGCATCATCGGCGTGGGCATCTTCGTGCTGGCCGGCCAGCAGGCCGCGGCCAACGCGGGGCCGGCGGTGGCGCTGGCCTTCATCATCGCCGGCATCGCCAGCGCGGCGGCCGCGCTGTGCTACGCGGAGTTCGCCGGGCTGATCCCGGTGACGGGCAGCGCCTACACCTATTCCTACGCCGTGCTGGGCGAATTCGTGGCCTGGCTGATCGGCTGGGACCTGCTGCTCGAATACGCGCTGATCGTCGCCGCAGTGGCGAGCGGCTGGTCGGGCTACCTGCAGAACCTGCTGGAAGCCGCCGGCTTCGCGCTGCCGGTGTGGGCGCAGGGCGCGATGGGCAGCGGCGAAGGCCGCGTCTTCAACGTGATCGCCGCGGCCGTGGCGATGGCCGTGGCCGTGCTGCTGACGCTGCGCACCGAATGGGGCGCGCGCTTCAACACGCTGATCGTGGCGATCAAGGTGCTGGGCGTGGCGCTGGTGATCGTGGTCGGCGCGTTCTACATCAACCCGGACAACTGGATCCCGTTCATCCCGGCCGAAACCACCGACGCCAACGGCGTCTCGCACTACGGCTTCGGCGGCGTGGTGACGGCCGCGGCCGTCGTGTTCTTCGCGGTGTTCGGCTACGACACGCTGACCACCGCGGC
>CAMLOR010000043.1 GCA_946481615.1 uncultured Aquimonas sp. | reverse complement strand
TCAGCGACTTCAGCACTTCCTGGCCGACGGCGCGCACCTTGATGCGCTCGATCAGCGCCTGCACCACCGGCAGCGCGACGTCCGCCTCCAGCAGCGCGACGCGCACCTCGCGGGTGGCCTCGCGGATGTTCTCCTCGGTCAGCCGGCCGCGGCCGCGCAGGCGGTTGACGGTGGCGGACAGGCGCGTGCTGAGCGATTCGAACATGGCGGGCGGGGCCGGATTTCGGGGGCGCGAAGTATAGCCCAGCGAGGTTTCGCCCCTGCCTGGGGCATGCAGCCGCCGCGGCCGCTGTGCCAAACTGGCCGGATGGTCCTCGTGTTCGCCGCCGCTGCGCTGTATCTGGCCGCCGCCGCCTGGCTGGGGCGCCGCTTCGCGCAAGGCGAGGCGGCGCATGCGGGCGCGGCGTTGCTGCCGGCCTTCCTGGCCGTGGCGCTGCACGCGGCGGCGCACGTGCAGGGCACGCTGGCGGCCGGCGCCATCGAACTGTATTTCTTCGCCGCGCTGTCGCTCGTGAGCCTGGGCGTGGCGGCGCTCACTGCTGCGCTCGCGCTGGCGCGGCCGGTCGGCGCGCTGGGCGTGGTGGTGTTCCCGCTGGCCGCCGCGCTGGCGATGCTGTATCGGCTCGGGGTGACGCCGCGCGCCGCCGCGCCGCTCGACTGGCAGATCCAATTGCATGCCGGCCTGGCCCTGCTCGCCTACGCCGCACTCAGCGTGGCGGCCCTGTTGGCGATCATGCTGTGGCTGCAGGAGCGTGCCCTGCGCCGGCGCCAGCTGGCGTCGGCGTTGCGGGCCTTCCCGCCGCTGACGATGCTCGAATCGCTGCTGTTCCGGCTGATCGGCGCGGGCTTCGCGCTGTTGACGCTGGCGCTGGTGACAGGCGTGGTGTTCGTCGACGATCTGTTCGCGCAGCATCTGGTGCACAAGACGGTGTTGTCGCTGCTGGCCTGGGCGACGTTCGGCGCCTTGTTGCTGGGCCGATGGCGCTACGGTTGGCGCGGACGCCGCGCGGTGCGGCTCACGCTCGCCGCGATGACATTGCTCGGGCTCGCCTTCTTCGGCAGCAAATACGTCCTCGAAGTGCTGTTGATGCGCGCATGAGCGATTCCCTCGGCAACAACCGCCGCCGCTTTTCGCGTTTCCCGATCGAGGGCAGCGTGAAGCTGTATTCGGGCACCGCCATGTGGTCGACGCAGCTCGTCGACATGTCGCTGCGCGGCGTGCTTGTCGAGCGGCCGCAGGGCTGGACCGGCGAGCCTGGCTCGCGCTACCGCCTCGATCTGCGACTTGAAGGCGGCGTGATGATCGGCATGGGCGTCGAGCTCTCTCGCATCGCCAACGGGCATCTGGGCTTCGCCTGCCAGAAGATCGATCTGGATTCGTTCGCCAAGCTCAAGCGGCTGGTCGAACTCAACCTCGGCAATACCGAAATCCTCAACCGCGAACTGGCCGTCCTCGGCGCCTGACTCCTTCGAAGGAGCGAGTCACTCGACGGCGGCGATGGCTTCGGACAGCCGGTCCACCGGCACGATCTCCATCTCGCCGATGCGCTTCTTCGGCGCATTCGCCCGCGGCACGATGGCGCGCTTGAAACCGTGCGTCGCCGCCTCGCGCAGGCGCTCCTCGCCGTTCGGCACGGGCCGGATCTCGCCGGACAATCCGACCTCGCCGAACGCGACCGTCGGTTCCGACAGCGGCCGATCGCGGAACGAGGAGAGGATGGCGAGCAGCACGGGCAGATCGGCCGCGGTTTCCTGCACGCGGATGCCGCCGACCACGTTGACGAACACGTCCTGGTCGTACACCGCCAGACCGCCGTGGCGATGCATCACGGCCAGCAGCATCGCAAGGCGGTTCTGTTCCAGACCCAGCGCCACGCGGCGCGGATTGGGCAAAGCGCTGGTATCGACCAGCGCCTGCACTTCGACCAGCAGCGGCCGCGTGCCTTCGCGCGTCACCATCACGGCGCTGCCGGGCTGCGGATCGCGGCTGCCCGAAAGGAAGATCGCCGAAGGATTCGGCACTTCCTTGAGGCCCTTGTCGCCCATCGCGAACACGCCGAGCTCGTTCACCGCGCCGAAGCGGTTCTTGAAGGCGCGCAGCAGGCGGAAGCGGCTGCCGCTCTCGCCTTCGAAATACAGCACGGCATCGACCATGTGTTCGAGCACGCGCGGCCCGGCGATGCCGCCTTCCTTGGTGACGTGGCCCACGAGGAAGACCGAGGTGCCGGTTTCCTTCGCGTAACGCACCAGCTTCGCGGCGCTCTCGCGCACCTGGCTGACCGAACCGGGCGCGGCGGTGAGCAGGTCGGAATACATGGTCTGGATCGAGTCGATCACCGCCAGCTTCGGCTTCTCGGCCGAAAGCTGCGGCAGGATGCGCTCGACGCAGGTTTCGGTGAGGCAGCGCAGTCCGCCCAGTTCCAGGCCGAGGCGTGCGGCGCGTTCACGCACCTGTCCCAGGCTTTCTTCCCCGGTGACGTACAGCCCCGGCCATTTCGGCTCCCACGCGGCCAGGGCCTGCAGCAGCAGCGTCGATTTGCCGATGCCCGGATCGCCGCCGATCAGCACGACGGAACCCTCGACCAGCCCGCCGCCCAGCACGCGGTCCAGTTCGCCGATGCCGGTGGGCCGGCGCGTCTCGGCAGCGGTGGCGACGTCGCCGAGCCGCGTCACGACCGGCGCCCCGCCCTGCCCCGCGTAGCCGCTGCGCGCGCCGCGGGCACCCGGCGCCGCAGCCGGTTCCACCACGATTTCCGACAGCGTGTTCCAGGCCCCGCATTCGGCGCACTGGCCCTGCCACTTGCTGTAACTGGCGCCGCACTCGGCGCAGACGTAGGCGGTCTTGGGCTTGGCCATGCGCTACTGCAAAAGGTTAGGGGACGCGCAGCGTCGGGGCTGGCATGCTCGGCGTCAACCGCGACGCCCCGGCGCGGCTGCGCGTCTGCCACCCACGGGGGCAACACCAGTCGGGAGAAACATCATGTCGAACGCGCGATTCCATGCCGCGGCAGGCGGCTTGCTGCTGACCCTGGCCGGCACGGCGGCCTGGGCCGAAACGCACGATGTCCAGGTCATCAGCTTCCGCTTCGAGCCGGAGACCGTCACCATCGCGCCCGGCGACACCGTGCGCTGGCGCAACATGGGCGGCGACCACAACGTGTTCGCCGACGACGAGAGCTTCAGCAGCGGCGAGCCGAGCTCAGGCAGCTGGACCTACTCGCACACCTTCGATACTGCCGGCGAGTTCGGCTATTACTGCCAGCCGCACGGCGGCCCGAACGGCGCCGGCATGGCGGGCACGGTGGTCGTGCAGGGCGGCACGCCCTTCGCCATCAACTACGGCATCGGCGGCACCTGGTACAACCCGGCCACCAGCGGCCAGGGTTTCCTGATCGAAGTGGTGCCGAGTGCCAGCTCGATGGCGCTGGGCTGGTTCACCTGGACCGGCACCGCCGGCCAGCACGACTGGATCTCGGCTTTCGGACCGTACGTCGGTGACAGCGCGACGTTGACACTGCAGCACAGCACCGGCGGGCGCTTCAACGATCCCACGCCGATCGCTTCGGCCAACGTGGGAACCGCGACCTTCCGCTTCACCGATTGCACGCACGGCACGGTCACCTTCAACCGCACCGACACCGGCCAATCGGGCACGATCCCGATCCAGCGACTGACGCCGGTTCCGGCCGCGTGCACCCAGGCCGCGGCCGGCACGCGCTGATCCGGATCAGGGTTCGAACCCGCTGCCGAACACGTGCAGCGGGTCGATCGCCTCGCAGCCCTGCACGCGCAGGTCGTCGAGCAGCCAGCCGAAAGGCGCGCGGCCGGTCGAGCTGTCGGTGGCGAGGCGGAAGCGCAGGCGCACGTCCTGGCCGGCCCAGGGCTGCAGATCGATCACCTGGCGCGACCAGCCGCGCGGGTCGCCGCACCAGGCCTGGGCACCGGCCGCGGGGTTGTCGTCGGTGTCCGGGATGACGCCGTCGTAGGGCTGACCCTGTACCGAGGCCGCCGACACGGGCTCCCAGGTCGCGCCGTCGTCGGTGGAGACATCGAGCAGCGCGCCATCCCAGCACACGCCCTGCCCGTTCGCTTCGATGCCCTGCAGCTCCCAGAATGCGAGCGACAGCGGCGCGCGGTCGGCCGGCAGCGAAATCTTCGGCGAAACCAGGTGCTGGTCGGAAACGAGGTCCAGATCGCGCGCCCACCACGCGAAGCGGCCCGAATGGGCCTGGAAGTTGTAGCGCAGCCAGCTGTCACGCAGGCCCGAATGCGTCCAGCCCGGCAATGCGGTTTCGGCATCGTCCTCGAACACGACGCGCGGCTCGTGCTGAAGCGGGCACTGGGCGGGCTCGGGCCCGGTGGTGAACGAGGCGGCGGCCGAAGCCTGATCGCCGCACGCATTGCGCGCGGTCACGCGCCAATGCAGCACGGTGTTGCCGGGCAGCCTCGACAGCGGCGTCAGTGTCGTTTCGACGGTCGTGGCGCTCAGCAGCGGCGACGAGAAATCGGCGCTGTCGTCGATTTCCACGAGATACTCGAACGCGCCCGGCGACGCCGACCAGCGCAGCGGCGGCAACAGCGCCACGCCGGCGTCGCCGTCGGCGGGCGAGAGTGCCTGCGCCGCATCCGGCAGCGCGTGCGAGAGATCGAGTTGCACCGTGGTGCTGGCGATGCGCCGCGCATCGGTCTGGTCCTGCGCCTGCAGCGTCAGCACGTGCCGGCCCGCGGGCGCCTGGGCGAGATCGTCCACCCGCAGCAGCGCATCGCGCTGGCCTGCGGGCAGGACGGCGGGATCGAACTGCGCGCGGGCTCCGGCCGGCAAGCCGTCCAGCGTGAAGGTGCCCGCGCCGGCGAAATCGGTCGTCAGCTCGAGCGCGAAATCGGTGGCGGCCGCATCGGTGGTGCACACCGAACGCGTGCGCGGCGTCGCCGCCAGACCGAGCGCGCAGGTGGCACCGAAGCGCTCGCGGCCGAGCCGCGCGGCATCCGCCACCTGCAGCAGGCCCCAACCGGTGACGCGGTCGTAGCCCGGGCCGTAGGCGACATCGCTGCCGGGATGCACGCCTTCCAGATCGAGCGCGCTGTCGCGCGCCAGCAGGCGCACGTCGCGATTGTCGATCGCGCCGGGCCCGCCACAGGCCTGCCACAACAGCGCCAGGCCGCCGGCGATGCCGGGCGACGCCATCGAGGTGCCGCTGTTCGCGCCGTAGGCACCGTTGCAGTCGTCGCAGGCGCCGTCGTCGGCGCGCGCCGTCAGCGCCTGGCCCAGCAGATCGCGCTGCAGGGCCAGACCGTCGTCGCGCGACAGGAAGATGCCCGGAATGCCGCTCGTGCATTCGCCGCCGCAGGTGGGGCCGATCTGGCTGGCATCGTTGTTGTAGATCACCGCTGCCAATCCGCCGAACGCGGCGACTTCGTTGATCTTCTCGGCGAAGCTGGCATCGCCGCGTTCGCACAGGACGATGCGATCCGCCCAACCTGCATCGCCGCTGCGCGGCAGGCAGCGGCCGCCATCCACCAGCGCGGCGTTCGGCGCCGCATGGCCCGACTCCGCCACATGCTGCCCTTCGAAGTGTCGGTCTCCCGCTTCCACGCGGTACTGCGGCACCTGCCCGTGCGGCGGGCCGGGCAGCGTCGAAAGCACGTTCACGCCGCCGCCGGAAAGTTCGGCCGCGTCCCAGCCGCCGTCGGCAGGCGGCAGGGAAGGATCCAGCCGCGACTCCGGGTGCTGCGTGAAGTCGGCGGCGAGCTGCATGCGATCCACCGCCGCCACCGAGATCACCGAGGCGTAGTTGGCGGGAAAGCTCATTGCAAAAGGGCCATCGTTGGAATTGCCGGCCGCCGCCACCAGCAGCACGCCGCGTTCCCACAGCGACTCGAACACGCGCTCTTCGGCGGCGCTGAACGGTCCGCCCAGGCTCATGTTGATGACGTCGGCGCCGTGCGCCACGCAATCCTCGGCCGCCGCGGCGACATCCGAGGTGGGCGTCCAGCGCCCGTCGTTGTCGAACACCTTCACGATGTGCAGTGCCGCGCCGCCCGGCAGCACGCCCACGACGCCCGCGCCGTTGTGCGCGGCATTCACGGTGCCGGCCACGTGCGTGCCGTGCCCGGCACCGTCGGTGAACCATTCCTCGCCGGGCACCTGCGAGCTGCCGCTCAACGCGATGCCGGCGAAATCGTCGTGCGCGGCGTACAGGCCGGTGTCGATCACGCAGACGGTGAAGGCGCTGCCGTCCGGCGCGCCGGTGTCGATGCTGCCGTCGCGATCGGCATCCCACAGATCGCGTGCCTGGATCGCATCGAGGTTCCAGGGCACGTGCTGTTCGAGCGGCGCGCGCGGCGGCACGGGCGACACGTGCTGCACGTGCTTTTCGGCAGCGAACGGTGCCAGCGCCCGCTCCGGCAACAGCACGCTCATCATGGGCAGGCCATCGAAGCGATGCCGCACGACGCCGCCTTGGCGCTTGACCGCCTCTTCGATGTCGATCCCCTTCCCACGCTCGTACTCGACATACCAGGCGCGCCGGCCCTGCGCATCCGCCGGACCGAGGGTTTCCGGCGCATGTTTCGGCAAGGTGGCGGCGTGCGCGCCGCCGAGCAGGCAACAGGCCGCGACCGCGGCGGACGAACGACGGATCCTTGGCATCGTGCACTCCACTCCATGACGTCGCGCGATCGCGAACGAACCATGCTGGACGCAGTTCGGGCGCGCTTCGTCTCTCCACCCAGCGCGCAAATTCCGGTAACGAATCGCGCCCAGGCGCTCGATATGCTCGGCTGCCTTTTGCCTTCGCGGAGCGGTTCGATGCCGAAGAAAATCCTGTCGCTGGCGCTGTGGTTCGCTGCGTTCGGCGCGACGCCGGCGATCGCCGCGGACGGCGCGCCGATCGCCGCGTTCGGCGATGCCGGCCTCGCCATCCTCACCGCGGGCGACCCGCACGATCGCGACGGACAACGCATCGAGGGCACGAGCTGGATGCTGGTGCCGAACGACGCCGCGGTCGACGCGGACGATCGCATCGTGATCGGCGGCTATCTCAATCGCGCGGAGTTGTTGCGCCCCGATCCCGACGCGCGCGGCGCGGTGATGCGCATGGGCGCCGATGGCCGGCCCGACGCGGGTTTCGGCAGCGATCCGGACATGCCCGGCGTCGTCGTGCTGCCCGACCTCGTGCCCGGCACCGCCGAGCAGCGCGTGGAGGCGGTGCATCTGCTCGACGACGGCCGCATCCTGGTCGCGGGCACCTGCACCGCATTCGGGCCGACCACCGGATTCGTGCTGCGCCTGCTGCCCGGCGGCGAACTCGATCCGGACTTCGCACATGGCGGCGCGCTGCTCGCGGACGCGCTGTTCCATGCGCTGAAAGTGGACAGCCACGGCAACATCCTTGCGGCCGGCGAAAAGCTCGAACGCATCGGCGTGCCGATGTACCGCGGCCTGCTGGCGCGCTTCGATGCCGGCGGCGCCCCGTTGTCGACCTTCGAACTTTACGAACCCGGCGTCGACCATCTGAGCTACGTGCTGGCGATGCAGGTGCTGCCGGACGACCGCGTCGTGCTGGCCGGCACCCATCAGCGTCCGCGCACCGGGCCGCAGCAGGAGTTCATCGACAACTACGATCTGTCGGTCGCGCGTCTCACGGTGCGAGGCGAGCTCGACGCGACCTTCGCCGACGATGGCTGGCAGGTGTTCGAGATTCCCGGCGTGCAATACGACGTCGAAACCATCGACGCGCTCGAGATCGACACCGACGGCGCGCTGGTGTTCGCCGTGCAGGCCGGCGACAGCGGCGCCGGCACCGGCACGCGGATCGGTCGCCTGCAGGCCGACGGCGCGGCCGCGCCGGAGTTCGGCGACGCCGCGACGCCCGGCTTCTCGACGGCGCTCGCGATGCCCGACGCGCTCAACACCGTGCCGGCCGGCTTGGCCCGCAGCCCCAGCGGCCACTGGCTGGTGGGCGCGGGCTACTTCGGCGAGCACGTGCTCAACCAGGATTTCCTGGCAGCGCGCTTCACGCGCGACGGACGTCCGGACACGCGCTTCGGCGAAGGCGGCATCGCACTGATCGATCTGTTCCACGGCGGCGCGCCCACCGACGACGTGCGCACGCTGCTCATGCACGACGGCCAGCCGTTGTTGATCGGCGCTTCGGTGCGCGTGCATGCCGCACGCGAGCCCGGCGAACCCGACGCGCTGCTCAACCCGGCCGCGGTGGACACCGCAGCGGTCAAACTCGAGCACTGGCCGCTCTTCGGCGACGGCTTCTGATGGCATCATGGGCGGCATGCACTTCGCCCAGTTCGCCCTGCTCGTCCACCACTATGACGAAGCCATCCGCTGGTTCGAAGGCGCGCTCGGCTTCGAACTGCTGGAAGACAGCCCGCAAGGGAACGACAAACGCTGGGTGCGGATGAGTCCGCGCGGCGCCGAAACCGCGTTGCTGCTGGCACGCGCGGCCAGTCCCGAGCAACAGGCGGCGGTCGGCCGCCAGGGCGGCGGCCGCGTCTGGCTGTTCCTGCATACCGACGACTTCGCCGCCGACTACGCCCGCATGCAGGCCTTCGGCGTGCGTTTCGCGGAAGAGCCTCGGCACGAGGCCTACGGCACCGTCGTCGTGTTCGAGGATCTGTACGGCAATCGCTGGGATCTGATCGAACCGAAGTAAAGCTCGTCATTCCCGCGCAGGCGGGAATCCAGTGACTTCGTGCGCAGCGAAGTCACTGGGTCCCCGCCTTCGCGGGGACGACGTGGCGCGCGGCACGACGATTCATCGCGAAGCCAGTCGCCGCTTGCTAGCGTGCATGCATGAAGAAGCCTCCGCTCGAAGTGAAGGCCAAGCGCGTCGGGGAACAGCCGCAGTTCAAGCTCGCGCAGGCCGTCATCGACCTCGTCTCGGAAGTGCCGCCGAGCCGGCTCGAACCTTCGACCGATCCTCGCGCCCGGGTGCGCGAGATCGCGCGCGCCGCCAAGCAGAAGGCCGCGCTCGCCTCCGCCGGCCTGGCTCTTCCGCCCGGCCCGCTGGGCTGGGTGACGGTGCTGCCGGAGATCTATGCGGTGTGGAAGATCCAGGCCCAGATGGTGTCGGACATCGCCGCCGTCTACGGCCACGAAGCCACGCTCAACCGCGAGCACATGCTGTATTGCCTGTTCCGCCACACCAGCGCGCAGCTGTTCCGCGATCTCGTCATGCGCGTGGGCGAACGCTATCTAGTGCGACGCATCCCGATCCGCTCGCTCTACTCCATCGCCAACAAGATCGGGATGAAGATCACCCAGCGCAGCCTCGGCCGCGCGGTATCGCGCGTGGTGCCGATCGCCGGTGCCCTCGGCGTGGGTGCCTACACCTGGTACGACACTCGCCAGGTGGCGCGCACCGCCACGGATCTTTTCAGCCGCGAACTCGCCACCGAGACCGCCACCCCGAAAACCGCGGCCGCGCCGGTGAAGCAGGCCCGCGCCGCGAAGAAAGCCGCGCCCCGCAAGCGCGCCGCGCCCCGGAAGGCGGTCGCGAAGAAGGCCCCGAAGGCCCGAACCTGAAACCGCGACCGCCGACACTATCCAGGTTTGTCACAATCTGACACTATTCGACCGCACGCAGGGGTCGATCGCGTCAGGGGAGCGATCTACGCCGCCACCAGGGATTCGTTGGCGAGGTAGATATGAAAGTCGTGATTCGTTTGCTGGCGCTGGCACGCTGGCTGATGTTGAGCCGCCAGGCGCGCGAGATGCGCCGCATCGTCCAGGAATTGCCGACGAGCGCGCAACGCGCCGTGGGCCAGCTCGTGATGGCCGAGATCCAGAACGCCGCCCGCGTCCCGCAGCCGCACCTCTACGGCAGCGAGGTCGAAGACCGCTACCAGCCCTGGGGCGACGCCAGCCAGCAGGCCTACGCCCGCGCCCTGTCCAAGACCCCGCAGCTCAAGCTGCGCGGCATCGCGCTGTGGATGGCGGTGGTCTACCACGAGACCCGCGAGTCGCCGCATCAACAACTGCAGTCGGTACATCGCGAAGTGCTGGGCATGCTGGGCGTGCTCAAGGGCACCTACGGCGGCCCGGTGCGGACCCCCGTCGTACGCGCGGCCTGAAAACGTTACCGCGCAAGAAACGTCACCGGCTTCCCCTCGGATGGGGGCTACAACCCGCGGAAGGCGCTGACTAAACTGCGCGCCGCGTCACGCGCAGAGCGTCAGCCATGGTAGGCCGGCGCCGCGTCGACGTTCCGGGGAATCCACCATGTCGCCGTCCATTCGCCGCCTGTTCGATCAGGTGGCCGCCGCCCTTTTGATTTTCGCCACCGGCCTCCTGCCCGCCCCCGCTGCGGCAGCCGACCCGGTTCCGAACGACTGCGCGGTCTACCCGATCGCCCTGCCCGACAGCGTGGTGTCGACGCTCTCGCCCGGCGACATCGTGGCCGAGCTGCCGCGCGGCACGGGCCCGGGCAACTACAGCTGGCTGTCCTGGACCGGCGCCAACGACTCGCCCACGCTGGCCGCCAGCCTGACGGTGCCGGGCGACAGCGGAAACTGGTTCAACCCCGACCAGCCTGCCGATCGCAGCATCGATGCCGGCGACTTCATCCAGGGCGGGCCGGGTTCGATGAATTCGTCGGCGGTCCGCGCGGCGATGGACATCCTGCTCACGCGCGACATCGTGCTGCCGGTATTCGACGCCACGCGCGCCCGGGGCAGCCGCCTGGACTACCGCGTCGAGCGCTTCGCCACCGTGCGCCTGCGCGACTACCGTCTCACGGGCAATGGGTGGATCGGCTTCCGGTATCTGGGCGAGGCCGACTGCTACAACGACGCCCCCGTCGCGCAAGCGCAGGCGCTGTCGACGGAAGAGAACACGCCGCTCGCGATCGAACTGGAGGCCAGCGATGCCGACGGCGACGCCCTCGAGTTCCGCGTCCTCGAGGCGCCCGCACACGGCACGCTGACCGGCACCGGCTCGACGCTGACCTATACCCCGGCCGCCGACTATCACGGCCCCGACCAGTTCCGCTTCGTGGCGCGCGATGCCCTCGCCGACTCGGCGCCGGCCCTGGTCAGCATCGAGGTGATCGACGGCAACGAACCGCCCGTCGCGCACCCTCAGTCGCTGCGCATGGACGAAGACACCTCGCTGCCGATCGTGCTGACCGCGGAAGACGCCGACGGCGACACGCTGGCCTTCGAGATCGTGCAGGGCCCGGCCACCGGCGAACTCACCGGCACACCGCCGACCTTGTCGTATACGCCGCCGCCGCAGTGGAACGGCACGGTCAGCTTCACCTTCCTCGTCTCGGATGCCGAATCGCAATCGCCCGCGGCCACCGTGGAAATCGTCGTCGACCCGGTCAACGACGCGCCGCTGGCCCTGCCGCAATCGGCCGAAACACCGGAAGACACGCCGCTCGCGCTGCAGCTGCAAGGCACCGATCCGGACGGCGACACCCTGGCATTCGAGATCGTCGCCGGCCCTGAACATGGCACGTTGAGCGGCAACGGCAGCGACGTCGTCTATCAGCCCGCCGACGGTTATCACGGCGGCGACGGCTTCGTCTTCTCCGTCACCGATGCGGCCGGCGCGACCCGCCAGGCCAACGTCGAGCTGCAGGTGCTGCCGGTCAACGATCCGCCGCGCATCGTCAGCCTGCCGGTGCTCGAAGCGCGCCAGCTCACGCCGTACACCTATGCCGCGCAGGCCGTCGATCCGGATGTCGGCGACGTACTGGCCTGGTCGCTCGCCGCCGCGCCGCAAGGCATGACGATCGACGCCTCGACCGGCGCCATCGCCTGGACCCCGCGCGCCGACCAGAGCGGCACGCATGCGGTCGTGCTGCGCGTCGCCGACCAGGCCGGCGCCGCCGACCAGCAGGCCTACGAGATCACGCTCCAGCAGCGCGACAACGCCGGCCCGCAGATCGTTTCGCAGCCCGTCGAACTGGCCGTCGAGGGCACGCCCTATCGTTACGATGCCGATGCCGTCGATCCCGACGGCGACGCGCTCGTCTACACGCTGTCGCAGGCGCCGGCCGACATGACGATCGGCGCGGACGACGGCGTGATCGACTGGCCCGCGCCGTCCGAGCTGTCGCGCGGCCACGTCGATGCCCATGCGTTGTGCGATGTTGCGATCTTCGGCGAAAGCACCGGCGAACGCGTGGTCGACATGGTCACCGTGGTCGACCGTTCGGGGTCGATGGACACCGAGCACGCCTGGATCGGCCAGATGATCGGCACGCTCGATCTGGCCCTGCGCGTGAACGGCGTCGGCACCGGCGGCGGCAATCGCTACGGCCTGGTCGACTACGACCGCGCACCGCGCCCCTTCGATCTGGGCGGCAGCCTTTTCGCCGCCTATCCGGCCTTCATCGACGGCGCGCTGCGCCTCAAGATCGACGGCTCGGGCGACGAAGACGGTCTGCTGGCCGCGCATTACGCCGTCACGCAGTATCCGATGCGCGCGCAGGCCGCGCGCAACGTGCTGCTCATCACCGACGAAGGAAACTCCTGGCACCCGGGCAGCCCGACGCGCGACGCGGTTCTGCAGGCCTTGCAGCAGCACGACGTGATGCTCAATGCGGCGCTCAACGTCGGACTCGAGTGCGCCGACGGACGCAGGGCCATCGGCCTCGGCCAGAACCAAATCGGCTACGTCGCCGACGGACAGGGCGGATACTCGCTGTGCAGCGGCGCGATTGCCGTCTGGGGCGATGCCAATACGCTGGTCGAGTACAAGCCGCTGGCCCTGGATTCGGGCGGCGCGGTGTGGGACCTGAACGCATTGCGCGACGGCGGCAATCTCGCGAAATCCTTCACCCGCGCCCTGATCGACGTGAAGGTGAAGGAGATCCAGGCGCAGACCCGCCTGGAGCCGCGCGCCGACATCGCCATCGTGGCGATCGCGGCCGGCAGCGGCGATCCGCAAGCGCGCGTCACGCTCGTCAATCGCGGCAAGACGCCGAGCGCCGCGGGCACGCTGGAACTGCTCGGCGAAGGCGCGCAGTCGCTCGGCACGCAACCGCTGCCGACGCTGCTGCCAGGCCAGCAGACCACGATCGCCTTCGCGCTCGCCGACGCGGCCGCGAGCACCACCGGCCTGCGCGCCCGCGCCACGCTGCCCGACGGCACGCAGTGCGACAGCGGCAACGACACGCTGCTGGCGCCCTGGGTGCGCCTCGCCGCCACCGATCCCTTCGGTCTCTCCGACGAGCAGGCCTATGCCGTCACCGTGGCGGAAGCCGACTCCGCACCGCGCATCGTCTCCACGCCGGTGACGACGGCGCAGATCGGCTATCCCTATCGCTACGCCGTGCACGCCGTGGACGACGACCGCGGCGACGCACTGCTCTACCGCCTGTTGCAGGCGCCCGCCGGTGCCGCCATCGACGAACGCACGGGGGTGATGACGTACAAGCCGACGACGGCCGCCGGCGGCACCCAGCACGTGCGCATCACGGCCACGGATCTGGCCGGCCACGTCGCCGAACAGAACTTCGACCTCGCCATCCAGGCGGGCGCGCCGCTGCCGCGCATCACGAGCGAAGCCGTGCCGCGCGCGGTGCAAGGCACGCTGTGGGCCTACGCGCCCACCGGTGAAAACCTCGCCGGCCTGCAGTTCCAGCTGGTCAACGGCCCGACCGGCATGACCATCGACGCCGCCACCGGCGCCCTGGCCTGGAACGTGCCGGCCACGCTCCCGAAAGCCACGCGGCTGATCGCCATCATCGCCGGCTTGCGCAACGACGGCGCCTACGACACCCAGTCGTTCGAAATCTTCGTGGACATCCCGAACGCGGCGCCGCGCATCACCAGCACGCCTGCGATGCGCTCGCAAGTGCGCAACAACTTCAGCTACCCGATCAGCGTGTCGGACGACAACGTCAACGAGACCTTCGCCTGGACGCTGTCCAAGGCTCCTCCCTACATGACGCTCGACGCGGGAGGCTACCTGGACTGGCCTTACCCGGTGGCTACCACCGACTTCCCCGAGACGCTCGCGATCCAGGATCCCTATTGCCGCGAACCGCTCTCCACCGGCATCTCGCTCGGCCTGCGCGAGCAATGGCGCTGGACCGGCGGCAGCGGCATGGGCATGCCGGTGGTCGCGCATCTGTTCGACGGCGATGCCGACGGCGACGTCGATGCGGACGACGATGTTTCGCTGGCGGTGGCCGGCACCTTCGCCGGCCTGCGCGGACTGGCGGCCTTCGACGCCCGCAGCGGCCAGCAGCGCTGGAAATACACGCAGCGCACGATCGACGAATCCATCGCGCCGGTGGCCGTCGATCTGGACGGCGACGGACGCGACGAGATCGTCGCAGCCACCAGCGACCAAGGCATCGTCGCAATCAATGCCGACGGCTCGCAACGCTGGGTCGGTCCCGTTCTCGGCGGCTTCTCGCTTTACGACTCCTCGATCCATGCCGGCGACATCGATGCCGACGGCACGCCTGAAATCCTGTTCGGCGCACTGGTCGTGAACGCCGACGGCACGCCGCGCTGGAAGGTTCCCGGCAGCGATCAATACCGCAATCGCGCTTCGCTGGTGATGACCGACATCGAAGGCGACGGCGTGTCCGAGCTGCTTTTCCACGATCGGCTGCTGAATGCGCAGGGCGCCACGCTGCAGCAGTTCATCCTGCCTGCGAACGCCCAATTCGTGCGCTGGAGCCCGGGCAATCTCGATGCCGATCCGGCGCTGGAACTGGCGGCCGTCGTCAACGACAACTCCGCGACCCGGCTGCTCGCCTATCAGCCCGACGGCACGCCACTGTTCGCACCCGTGACCCTCAGCCGCGAAACCCAGGCCCTGGTCGCCGATTTCGACAACGACGGCGGCAACGAAATCTTCGTGGTGCAGGACGTGGCGCTGATCGAGGCCGACGGAAGCCTCTCCTATGCCGCACCGGGCGGCAGCCTGGGCGGTGCGGCCTTCGCGGCCGATCTGGACGGCGACGGTTCGCTTGAACTGGTGCGTTCGGCCGGCGGCTGGATCTTCCTTTCCGCCGGACCGGCTTCGGCCGTTTTCACCGGCACGCCCGACGATCAGCCCTCGGCTTCGGCGCAGGGCGCGACGCTGGTGGAGATCGATGACGAAGGCTGGATCGTCGCCGGCGGCGGCGAGAACCTGCGCGCCTGGCGAGCATCGAGCGGCCGATGGCTGCCGCCCGCGCTCACCGCCAACCAACGCGAGATGCAGCCCGCCACCCACCCGCAGCTGCGCGGTACGCATGGGCAGCTCGGCACGCGCGGCACCCTGAGCCGGACGCAGTCCGACGTCTGGATCGGCAATCTGCGCCTGACGAAGAACGCCTCGGGCACGTCGCTGAGCGTCGATGTGCGCAACCGCGGCCTCGCTTCCACCGCCGCGCCGCTCGAGCTGAGGGTCAACTCCGGCGGCGCTGCCGGCACGCTGCTGCACCAGGCCACGCTCGCGCCGCTCGCGGCCGGCGCATTGCGCACCGTCAGCTTCGCCGTGCCGGATACGGACGTCCTGCACGACCAGATCTTCGCCACGGTGGCCGGCAGCACCGCGCTCGACGACTGCGAGACACGCAACCACGCCACGAGCGCGCGCTACGTCGAGCTCAGGGTGACCGATCACGGCGGCCTGTTCGACGAGCAGCGCTTCGTGCTGCAGATGTTCCACGACAACACCTGGCTCGCGTTCGCCTCGACGCCGGTTTACACCGCCACGGAATTGTCGCCCTACAGCTACGACGTGCAGGTGACCGACCCCGACATCGGCGACCGCGCCGCCTTCAGCCTCGTCTCGGCGCCGGCCGGCGCGCGCATCGATCGCGCCACCGGCCTCGTCACGTGGACGCCGGCGCGCGGACAGAAAGGAACCCACAGCTTCGTCGTCGAAGCCACCGATCTGCCTGGCCCGCGGCGCCAGCAAGGGTTCAGCGTCACCGTCGCCGAAGCACCCAACACCGCGCCGCGCTTCACCAGCACGCCGCTGACCACGGCCCGCGATGGGCGTGTCTACTCCCACACCGTCGCGGCGGTCGACGATCAGGGCGACCCGATCGTCTTCACGCTGTCGCAGGCGCCGGAAGGCATGCACATCGGTGCCGCCAACGGCGTCATCACCTGGGCTGCGAACACCGTCGGCGAATACGCGGTGAAGGTGAAGGCCAGCGACGACCACGGCGGTTCGTCCGAGCAGGCCTTCACGCTGCAGGTGGTGGCCGACCCGGCACCGGAGGTCGGCCGCGAAGGCCTCGACCCGCTGGCGCGCGTCGGCGAGACCTACGCGCAGCAGATCGCGGCGAACGATCCGCAAGGCGACGCGCTCGAATACGCATTGATCGATCCACCGGCGGGCGCAAGCATCGACGAGAACGGCCTGCTGCAGTGGACGCCGGGCGCCGACCAGCTCGGCCCGCAATCGATCACCGTGCAGGTGTCCGACGGCGTCAACACCGTCACGCTCACCTGGCCGGTGCGCGTGGTGGCGGCCGACGCGCCGCCGCAGATCGTGATCCTGATCGAACCGACCGTACCTTCGCCCAGCGATCCGGTCACGCTGACCGTGCATTCGGAAATCGCGGGCACGCTCGACGTGCGCCTCGACAACGCGCCGCTGGCGCTCGAACCGGAGGGCAGCGTCACCGTGCCGCCCCTGGCCATCGGACCGCACGTGGTGAGCGTCACCGTGCAGGGCCCGGACGGCCCCGTCGTGGAAGTGCTCGACTTCGTGGTGGCCGACCCCGCGGGCGGCGCGCCGGTCGTCAGTCTGGCCTCGCTCGAAGACGGCCAGCAGATCACCGCACCGGTCCAGGTGGCGGGCTCGGTGATCGACACGGACCTCGCGCGCTGGGAGCTGGGCTTCCAGGATCGCAACGGCGGCGCCATCGTCGTGCTCGCAAGCGGCACACAGGCCTTCACCGAACGCGACCTCGCGCGCTTCGACCCGACCCGCCTGCTCAACGGCCAATATCACGTCGTGCTGCAAGGCTGGGACGCCGCCGGCAACCACGGCTTCGATGCGCGCGTGGTGCGCGTGACCGGCGATCTGAAACTCGGCCACTACTCCATCACGTTCGAAGAAGCCACCGTCCCGGTGGCCGGCATCCCGGTGACGGTGACGCGCACCTACGACACCCGCCGCCGCCTCGAGGATCTCGACTTCGGCCACGGCTGGACGGTGGACGCCAACAACGTGCGCGTGCACGAATCCCGCCGCATCGGCTTCGGCTGGCAGATGCACCGCCTCGAGGAAGGCCACCTCGACCGCTACTGCCTGCTCTCCAACGGCGATCCCATCGTCACCGTCACCCTGCCCGACGGCCAGGTCGAAAGCTTCCGCGCCGTGGCGGTGCCCGAATGCGGCGTGACGCCGCGCGTCGACGTCACCGTCGGATTCCAACCCATCGACGGAACGGACAGCACACTCACCAGCCGCAGCTACGGCACGGTGCGCTTCACGGGCAGCAACCTCGTCGACCTGAGCGACCCGGCCCTGCAACCGATCGATCCCTCCGGCTACGTCCTCACCACCGCCGAGGGCGTGAGCTACGAGATCGAGCAGTTCGAGGGCCTGAAGAAGGTTTCCGAACCCAACGGCGCCTACCTCACCTACAACGCCGACGGCGTGCGGCATTCGAGCGGCGTGGGCATCGATTTCATCCGCGATGCCCAGGGCCGCATCGAGCGCATGGTGCTGCCCGACGGCACGCATCGCGACTACGCCTACAGCCCCGCCGGCGATCTGATCGGCCTCACCGACACGGCGAATGAAACCGCCGCCTTCGGCTACCACGCCCGCTTCGCGCACTACCTCGAGACGATCGAGGATGCGCGCGGGATCGTGGTTTCGCGCAACGAATACGACGACGACGGCAAGCTGAAGGCGGTGATCGACGCCCACGGCCACCGCATCGAATACACCTCCGACGTCGACGCCCGCACGGCGACGGTGAAGAACCGCCGCGGCCACGCCACGCTGTATGTCTACAACGACCGCGGCGACGTGCTGTCGGAAACCAACGCGCTGGACGAAACCACGACCCACACCTACGACGTCGACGGCAACGAACTCACGCGCACCGACGACCTCGGCCGCACCACGACGTGGACCTTCGATGCGCGCGGCAACGTGCTGACCGAGACGAACGACCTCGGCGAAACCACGACCAGCACCTGGAACGCGCAGAACCAGTTGCTCACGCAGAAGGATGCGTCCGGCGCGCTGGTGCTGCAGAACGAATACATCGATCACGGCCTCAACCTGCATCGAACGCTGGACGCGCTCGGCCACGCGACCGGTTTCCGCTACGACCTGGGGCCCGGCTCGTCGAACACCGGCAACGTCGACGCCATCACCGACGCCGCGGGGCACACCACGGCGATGGCATATGCGGCCTTCAGCACATTCCAGATCTCCGAGACGGATGCGCTGGGCCGCGTGACCACGATGGTCCATGACGACCTGGGCCGCCGCACCGAGGAACGCCGCACGCGCACCCTGCCGAGCGGCGCGTCGCAGGAACTCGCCACGACCTTCGCCTACGACGACAAGGGCCGCCTGCTCTCGACCCTGCACCCCGACGGCAGCGAAACCACCGCGACCTACGACGGCCTCGACCAGCCGGCGCAGGAATGCGACGCCCTGCAGCGCTGCACCACGCACGTCTACGACGACCGCGGCCTGGAGACCGAAACGCACTACGCCGACGGCACGCAGGAGTTCAAGACCTACGATCCCAACGGCAACCTCGCCACGCAGACCGATCGCAACGGCGAAACGACGCGCTTCGTCTACGACGCCGCCGACCGCCTGGTCGAAACCGTGCATCCGGACGAAACACCGGCCACCGACGCCGACAACCCGCGCTCGTTCAACGTCTACGACGGCGCCGGCCAGCTGATCGAAAGCCGCGACGAAACCGGCCACGCGACGACCTACGGCTACGACGACGCCGGCCGCCGCACCACGGTGACCGATGCCCTCGACCGCGTCACGACCACGGCCTACGACACCCGCGGCCGCCGCGTCGCGGTGACCGACCCGGCCGGCCGCACGACCCGCTTCGTCCACGACGACGCCGGCCGCCTGATCGAGACCGTGCATCCCGATGCGGCCGACGACGACGGCGACGACACCAACAACCCGCGCACCCGCACCGAGTACGACCAACTCGGCCGCAAGACCGCCGAGATCGACGAAGCCGGCCGCACCACGCGCTACGCCTACGACCAACTCGGCCGCCTGGTGGCCGTGGTGCTGCCCGACCCCGTCACCGGCGACAATCCGCCGCTGGTGAATGGCGACAGCCCGTCGAGCACCACGCTCGTCACCCGCTACGGTTACGACGAGGTCGGCAACAAGACCACGCAGACCGACGCCGAGGGCCGCGTCACGCGCTGGGACTACGATGCGATGGGCCGCGAGACCGCCCGCGTGCTGCCCGAAGGCCAGCGCGAGACCCGCACCTACAATGCTGCCGGCGAACTCGAATCGCACACCGACTTCAACGGCCGGACGACGCGTTACACCTACGACCTCGCCGGCCGCGTGGACACGATCGACTACCCGCAGGACGCCGACGTCGGCTTCGGCTACAACGCCCGCGGCGAACGCACGAGCGCGACCGACGGCCGCGGCCCCTCGACCACCGACGTGGACGCCCGCAGCCGCACCGTGAAGGTGACCGACGCCGACGGCGGCATCATCGAATACGAGTACGACGCCGCCGGTAACCTGCTCGCCCGCATCAG
>CAMLOR010000042.1 GCA_946481615.1 uncultured Aquimonas sp. | reverse complement strand
GAAAACCCCCGGCGACCGGAGGGGACCCGCGCGCAGCGCGGGCGGCGCAACCCATCCCCGAACCCCCGAGCGCCCCTGCGTCCCGCCGCCCGCTTCGAGGAACGGCCCCCGAAACCCCGCCTCAGAACCGGATGCGCGCGATCGTCTTGCTCACCGTGACGCCGTCGAGCGTGTAGCTGAACTGCGCGGTGTCTTCGGTGCCGGGCACCATGCCGAAATCGAGCGTGGCGGTACCGACGGGGTCGTGTTTGACGAGGCCGCGGTCGTAGGTGGGGGCCGACCATGCGGGGCCGTTGCTGCGGATCATCTGGCCCACCCAGCGGGTGGAGGAAACCCATTGGCCCGCGCCCAGCGTGTACCACTCGGGTTGCTGGGCGTCGTCGAACACGTAGACCGAGCCCACCAGCATGTTGAGCCGACCCTGGTGCAGCGAGAGGCCCCAGCCGGATTCGGCGGCCTTCCACCAGATGCCCGAGTAGTTCTCGAGCGGCACCGGCGGTGCCGGCACCACCGCGGCCTGCACGAGGCCGGTGACGGTGAAGTCGATGCGCGCGTCGGCGGGGCCCTCCGCGGCGCTGAAAATTTCCACGCGATATTCGCCGACCGGGAAGGCGCCGAGCTGGATGTCGACCACGGCGGGCTGGCCGGGCGCGAAACACTGGCGCGGCGGTTGATCGACGCGGATGAGATTGCCTTGCATGGCGACGCGCACGCGCTCGGGATCGAAGGCGCAATCGTCGACGACCTGGCGCACGCTGACGTGTTCGAACTGCACCGGATCGGCTGGCACGATGTCCGCGGCCTGTGCCATCGGCGCGGCGGCGATCACCAGGGGCAGGAGCAGGGCTTGCTTCGTGGGCATAACGGTTCCTTGCTTGTTCTCACGGCCACGTCCCGGGAGGACCTGACGCAGGCCGGGGCGCGATCGTCGCAGCTCAGGGCGGCAGGGAATAATCGAAGACGTAGGAATGCTCGCCGCCGGCGATCTCGATCTGCAGCGAGCCGGCGAGGCCTTCCAGTCCGCCGGTGCCCGAGTCCGGCACCACCGTCACCAGCAGTTCCGGCGCGCCGCGCGTCATCACGCCGCGATGCTGCAGCGCGAAGCCGCCCTCGCGCCCGGCCAGTGTGCCGGTGACGCGTTCCATCGCCACGTAGCCGGCCGAGCCGGTCGCGGCGCCGCGGATGGCGAGCATCTGGCCGACGGCGGTGGCGTCGAGGTCGCCGTGGTAGCGCTTGTCGAGCAGGAAGCGGCCGACGGACTCGCCGGTGAGTTCGTCCGCGGGCTGCGGCAGGAGTTTGACGTCGAACTTGCCTCGGATGGTCGGCATGCGTGCGTGGCCCGCGGGAAGGGTGCGTTAGCATGCCAAAAAAACCGGAGGAGACGCCGATGCGCGCTGCGTGGCTGTTGTGGGGATGTCTGGTGTCGTCGGCTGCGCTCGCGGCCGCACCGTCGCTCGATGAAAAAGTCATCGCCTGGCGGCGCGACTTCCACCAGCACCCCGAGCTCGGCCACGCCGAAACGCGCACCGCCGGCATCGTCGCCGCGCATCTGCGTGCGCTCGGCATCGAGGTGACCGCCGGCATCGCGGGCACCGGCGTGCGCGGCGTGCTGCGTGGCGCCGGACCCGGCCGCCGCATCGCGCTGCGTGCCGACATGGATGCGCTGCCGGTCATCGAGCAGACCGGCCTTCCTTTCGCTTCGAAAGTGAAATCCACCTATCGCGGCGAGCCGGTGGGCGTGATGCATGCCTGCGGCCACGATGCGCATGTCGCCATCCTGATGGGCGTGGCCGAGGAACTGGCGCGCACCAGGGCGCAATGGAATGGCGAGGTCGTCTTCGTATTCCAGCCCGCGGAAGAAGGTCCGCCGGTGGCGGGCGAGATTTTCGGCGCGGCCAAGATGTTGCAGGAAGGCGTGTTCGAGGGGCACGAACCGGATGCCGTCATCGCGCTGCACGTGTGGTCGGCGCTGCCGGCGGGCACGCTGGCGGTGCGCAGCGGGCCGATGCTGGCCAGTGCGGATGAGTGGACGGTGGACGTGCAGGGCCGTCAGACGCACGGATCGAAACCCTGGGCGGGCGTGGACCCCATCACCGTCGCGGCGCAGATCCTGCTCGCCAGCCAGACCATCGTCGCGCGCCAGGTCGACATCACGGCCTCGCCCGTCGTGCTCACGGCCGGCATGATCAAGGGTGGCGTGCGCTTCAACATCATTCCCGAATCGGTGCAGCTCGTCGGCACGCTGCGCACCTTCGATCCGGCCGTGCGCGAGGACGTGATCGCGCGCCTGGAACGCACCGCGCGCAGCGTGGCCGAAGCCAGCGGCGCCACCGCCACGCTCGCCGTCGCCAACAATGCGCCGATGACGAGGAACAATCCGGCGCTGTTCGAACGCCTGCGTCCGGCGCTCGCCAGCGTCGGCCCGGTCGAGGAGTTCCCGCTCAGCACGGTGGCGGAGGACTACAGCCACTTCGCCAACCGCGTGCCGGGCTTCTATTTCATGGTCGGCGCCACGCCCGCCGGACAGGATCCGAAGGCCGCGCCCGCCAACCACTCGCCACGGTTCTTCCTCGACGAATCGGCGCTGCGCGTTGGGCGCGAGGCCATGCTGGCGGTGGCGCGGCGCGCGCTCCAGGCGGACTGATCCGCGATTTGCGCCCGCGTGCGCAGGTACGCACAATCGCGAGCAACCACAGGAGGTTTGCGCCGATGAGCCTCATCGCGTTGCGCGACCGCTTCCGTGCCCTGAGCAGGCAACTGCGCGCGCGTCCGGACACCGAGCACGAGCAGGCGCTGATCCGCGTCCTGATCGCGCCGATGATGGTGGTGTATCTGTACCTCGCCTTGCGCTCCGGGCAGATCGGCGTGCGCGCCTTCGACGGCGTGCTGTTCGCCATCGTGGCGGAGATGGTCGTGGCCGTCGTGCTGGTGCTGCTGATCGTGCGCGATCGCGGCGTTTCGCACATCCGGCGCCTGGTGGGCATGGTCACCGACTACGGCACCTCGGGCCTGGCGATGGTGCTGATCGGCGAGGTCGGCGCGCCGTTCGTCGCGCTGTATCTATGGATGACGATCGGCAACGGTCATCGCTTCGGCCCGCGCTACCTGCGGGTGGCCATCGCCATGGCGGCGATCGGCTTCATCGCCGTGATCGTGCTGACGCCGTACTGGCGCGAACATCTGCTGCTGAGCGTGAGCCTGCTGCTGGCCATGGTGGCGGTGCCGGCCTACCAGGAGCGCCTGATCTCGGCGCTGATCGAAGCCAAGGAGGAGGCGGCGCGCGCCAGCCGCGCCAAGACCTGGTTCCTGGCCAGCACCAGCCACGAGCTGCGCACGCCGCTGACCGGCGTGATCGGCATGCTCGACGCCCTGGAAATCACGCCGTTGCGCGCCGAACAGGCGACCTATCTGCGCGTGGCGCGCGCCTCGGCGCGCAGCCTGCTGGCGCTGGTGCACGACGTGCTCGACATTTCCGCCATCGAGGCCGGCCGCCTCACCATCACGAAGGTGGATTTTTCGCTGCGCGAGATGCTGGCCGACCTGGAAACCATGTTCGGCACGCACGCGGCTGCCAAGGGACTGCAGTTCGAACTCGAGGTGCAGCCCGACGTGCACGACGGCCTGCACGGCGACCGCGACCATCTGCGACAGATCCTGGTGAACCTCATCGCCAACGCCATCAAGTTCACCGACACCGGCCAGGTGGGCGTGCGCGTGCGGCGCGAGAACGCCGACGGCAGCCAGCTGCGCTTCGAAGTTTCCGACACCGGCATCGGCATTCCCGAACCGGCCAAGGCCAGGATCTTCGAAGCCTTCTCGCAGGCGCACACCGGCCGCGATCGCCGCTTCGGCGGCACCGGCCTGGGCACCACCATCGCGCGCGAACTGGCGCTGCAGCTCGGCGGCAACATCGGATTCGAGAGCCAGGAAGGACGCGGCAGCACCTTCTGGGTGGTGCTGCCGGTCGAAGCCGCTGCCGGGCGCGTGCCGCAGGAAAAACCGCAGAACGTGAAGGAACTGATGGCGGCGCACCGCGCGGCCTGGCAGGGGCTGGAAGTGCTGGTGGTGGACGACCAGCCCACCAACCGCCTGGTGATCCGCGAAGTGCTCACGCAGGCCGGACATCGCGTGCACGAGGCCGACGGCGGCGAGGCGGCGCTCGAGTTGCTCGCCGGTCACCGATTCGACCTCGTCATCAGCGATTTCCACATGCCGGGCCTCACCGGCCTGGACATGCTGCGCGAACTGCGCGTGATGCAGGCCGGCGGACCGGCCACGCCCTTCATCCTGCTGACGGCCGACCTCACCCACGACGCGCGCGAGCACGCCGACGCCGCGGGCGTGTCGGCCTTCCTCGCCAAGCCGGTCGACAGCGTCCGCCTGCTGCAGGCCATCGAAGGCGCGCTCGGCGGCGGACCGCCGCCGGACAACGTGGTGTCGCTCGATGCCCGGCGGCGCGCGGCGGCGCCGACGGAGGAACCGATCGATCCGTTGGTGTTGCAGGAGCTTGCCGAAGCTTCGAGCAACACCAGCTTCCTCACCGGCTTCGTGCGCAGTTCCATCGACGATGTGCGCATCGCGATCGCGGCGATGGAGGAAGCCGGCCGGATCGCCGACTGGGACGACTTCCGCGACCGCGCGCACGCGATCAAGGGCATCACCGCCAACATCGGCGCGGTGCGCGTGGCAGCGCTGGCGGGGACCGCCATGCGCCGCGACGCGTTCGCGCTCGCCTGCTCGTGGCAGGCCGACTGCACCGAGATCCGCCGGGCTCTCGCGGCGGCGGAAGACCGGATGGGCGCGCTGCTCGCCACGCTCGTGGTGCCTTAGGCCGCGCGACCCTTCCTCACGCCACCGCGGAAGCATGATCGGCTTCGGTGGCGGCGGCGTCGGGCTGGGCGTGGCGGCGATCCTGGGCACGCACGAAGCGTTCCATGGTGCGCAGCGATTTCTCGCTCAGGCCGAGCGCGGCATCCACCCACTCGTCGCCGATGCGATGCAGTTCCTCGAGCGTCACCGCTTCGTTGCGGCGGCGCATGCGGTCCACCGCCAGGCGCGTGCGCGGATGCTTCTTCTGCTCGCGGATGAAGTGTTCCGCCGCGGCGCGGCCGGTGCCGTCCGGCACCACCTGGTCGATCACGCCGAGTTCGAGCAGTTCCTTCGCGGTGTAGAGCCGTCCGCTCAGGATGAGCTGTTCGGCCACGCGGCCGCCGGCGCGCCGCGCGATGAAGTTGTAAGCCCCCATGCCGGGGAACAGATCGAACAGCACCTCGGGCAGGCCGAAGCTGGCGCTTTCCTCCGCGATGATGGTGTTGCACGAGAGTGCGGCCTCGAAGCCGCCGCCGAGCGCGGCGCCCTGCACCAGCGCGATGGAGTGCACGTGCGCGCCGAAGCCGGCGTGATAATGGTGCACGCCGTCCACGCACAGGTGGGCATAGGTGCGCAGATGCTCGCGGTCGCCGCTGCGGATGGCGTTGGCGAACAGCTGCAGATCGCCGCCCAGGTTGAACACGCCCGCTTCCGAGGCCAGCACGAAGAACGCGGCATCGGTGTCGGGGCGCGCCTGTTCGAGCGAGGTGACGATGCGCTGCTGCGCGCGCATCTCGCCCATCAGGCCGGGATGGAAGCAGGGACGCGAGGCATCGCTGCCGGGGCGATGCATGAATTGCCAGTAGGTGCGCGCCGCTTCGTGATGGACGGTGTGGGCGAAGCGCGCATTGCCGTTGAGCAGGGAAGTCAGGTTGTTCATGGCGTTGTTCTCCGGATTCGTGGAATGGTTCGCCGCTTTCATGCGGCGCGCGCCGGCGCGGCCGCCGGCAGGGAAGGGGCGGGGGGGGCAGGCACGACGGGCGCGACGTTCGGCCAGCGCGCGAGCGCGGTTTCGGCGAGATGGCGATCGTCGAGCTGCCAGGGACGGAAGCCCGGCCGCAGGTAGGCGATCAGGTGGCCCGCCATGCGCCAGGCCGTGCCGCGCCTGCCGAGGGCGTGCGAGAACCAGCCCGACCAGGTCGACGGACGTTTCGCCGAGCCGTCCTGCACGCACAGCATTGCGGCACCCGCGCCCATCAGTAGATAGAACAGCGGCACCACGAGCAGTGTGCCGAGCACGCGCAAGAGGTAAGCCCCGCGGAAGGTCTCTAGCACGTCGAAGGCGACCGCCTTGTGTTCGATCTCTTCGGCGAAATGCCATTCGAACAGCGAACGCACCGCCGGATCCACGCCCTGCATCAGATCGCGGCGCAGGTATTCGTGGCCGATGGCGGCGTTGATGTGCTCCACGCACGCGACGATGGCCACGCGCAGCGGCAGCGGCGCAAGCTTTTCGACGACGGCGAAGGCGGCCTTGTCGGCCAGCTTCACGAACGCCGCGAAGCGGTAGCCCTGCGCCGCCAGCCATTGCCACGCGCGCCGGTGCGCCACGCCATGCTGGCCTTCCTGGCGCGAGAACTCGCGCACCGCGTTGCGCAGGTTCATGTCCTGCAGGCCGGGCAGCGCCTGGTTGAGCGTGCGGATGTAGAACCCTTCGTTGTCCGGCACCAGCAGCGTGTACGTATTGAGCAGGTGCGTGGCCGCGGGTTCGCCATGGAACCAGTGGCGCGGGATGCCGCCGGTGGGCGGCGATTCGAAGCGTCGGATGGTGAGGTGTTGCATGGTGGATCTCCGGTTGTGGACGACAGGCAGCAGCGTGCGGCGCGCGGCAGCACGGCTGATCACGGCCCGCGAGGGCCGAGGGGGAGCGGCGCGCGTTGGCGGCGCGCGCACGGCAAGCGGACCCCGGGCGCATGCAGCGCACGCGGGGGCGGCTTCGCAGGGAAGCCGTCGATATGGGCCGGGCCGAGTTGGCCCGGAGCGAAAGACGCGACGCGGAACGTCGCGGTGATCGCCGGGGACGATGCGTCGATGATATGCCGCGCTGTCGCAATGCGGGTTGCGGCGGGGCATCTTCGTTCGATACGTTTGGTGTCCGGTGAGCGTGGGATCACGCTTCCCGGTCCGGGGCTGGACACGGAGGGCCGCGTGGAATATAGTTGGTACAGACAACAATATTCGCGACGCACCCGTGTCGACCCACGAGCCCTCCGCCGACGCTGCCGATCTTCGCCGCCAGGCCGCGGATTTCCACGCCGCGGTTTCGGAGTTGGTGCGCGTCTATCAATTCCGCGATCGCGATAGGATCTGTTGCCACGACGTGTCTGTCACACAGTGTTACGCGCTGGAAGTGCTGGTCGAGCGCGGCGTGCTGCGCGGGCAGGCGCTGGCGGCGGCGCTGCACCTGGACAAGAGCACCACCACGCGCGTCGTCGATGCGCTGGTGCGCAAGGCTTATGTCGAGCGCCTGCCCGATCCCGACGATGCGCGTGCCGTCCTGCTGCGCGTGACGCGCAAGGGCCGGCAACTGCACCAGCGCATCGACGGCGATCTGATCGCGCAGCAGGAGGCGCTGTTGCGCGACCTCGATCCGCAGTTGCGCGTCGGCGCGACGGATCTGATCCGCCGCTTGGCGCGCGCGGCCGACGCGCGTTTCCGCAGCGGCCGTTCCACCGGCGCGGGTTGCGAACCGGCCTGCGGGCCGGGCGACGCGGCCGACGACGCCGGCTGACTATTTTGCCCAATTGGTTGTCACTACCATCCAACAGGAGTCCGTCATGCAGACCGCCTCGCTTCCCGTCGTCGTGATCGGTGCCGGCCCGGTGGGCCTGGCGGCCGCGGCCCATCTATTGGCGCGCGGGCTGGAGCCGCTGGTGCTCGAGGCCGGCGCCGGCGTGGGCGCCAGCCTGCGCCGCTGGGCCCACGTGCGGATGTTCTCGCCCTGGGAATTCAACATCGATCGCGCGGCCGGCGCGCTGCTGCGTGCGGCGGGCTGGAGCGCGCCGGAGGATGCGGCCTTTCCCACCGGAGGCGAACTGGTCGAGCATTACCTCGAGCCGCTCGCGTGCCTGCCGGCCATCGCCGCGCGCCTGCACACCGGGGCGCGCGTGACGGCGGTGAGCCGCCTGCGGCGCGACCGCATGAAGAACGCGCAGCGCGACGAAGCACCGTTCGTGGTGCGCGTCGAAGCGGCGGCGGGCGAACGCGACGTCCTGGCGCGCGCGGTGATCGACGCCTCGGGCACCTTCGGTCAGCCCAATCCGCTCGGCGCCTCGGGCCTGCCGGCGCTCGGCGAAGGCGCCGCGCGCGATGCCATCGCCTACGGACTGCCGGACGTGCTCGGCGCGCAGCGCGCGCGTTACGCCGGCAAGCGCGTGCTGGTGGTCGGCAGCGGACATTCGGCGCTCAACGTGCTCAACGATCTGGCGCGCCTGGCCGAGAGCGTTCCCGCCACCCGCATCGTCTGGGCGCTTCGCCGCACTTCGCTGGAACGCGCGCTCGGCGGCGGCGACAACGATCAGTTGCGCGAACGCGGCGCGCTCGGCACGCGCGTCGCGCGCCTCGTGCAGTCGGGAGCCTTGCGGGTGGAAACGGGGTTCGAACTCGAAGCCATCGAGCGCACGTCGCGGGGATTCGTGGCGCGCGGCAACGGGCGTGCGCTGGAGCCGGTCGACGAGATCGTCGGCGCGACCGGATTCCGCCCGGATCATTCGCTGCTCGCGGAGCTGCGCCTGGCGCTCGACGAAGGCACGCAGGCGCCGGTCGCGCTCGCGCCGCTGATCGATCCCAACCTGCACAGCTGCGGCAGCGTGCGGCCGCACGGCGCGGAAGAACTGAAGCATCCCGACGCCGGTGTCTACATCGTCGGCATGAAGAGCTACGGCCGCGCGCCCACCTTCCTGCTCGCCACCGGATACGAACAGGTGCGCTCGGTGGCGGCGTCGCTCGCCGGCGATCACGAAGCCGCGCGCCGCGTCGAGCTGGTGCTGCCGGAGACGGGCGTGTGCATCACGCAGTTCGCCGACGACCTGCCGGCGTCGGCCGACTGCTGCGGGCCGCAGCCCGATGCCGGCGAAGACCGTGCCGCCGCCTGCGCCAGCGCGTGTCATGCAGAACCGCCCGTCGCCGACGTGCGCGTCGAAAGCGCGGACGCGTCCGCGACGACGGCGGGCTGCAACACGGGGTGCGGCACGACTCCGCCCGTCGCCGATGTGCGCGTCGAAAGCTCGAAGGCGCCCGCGACGACGACGGGTTGCAACGCGGGGTGCGACCCGACTCCGCCCGTCGCCGACAGGCGTAGCAATACGGTTGCGCGCGCGGCGTCGCAGGGTTGCTGCGCCTGATGTCCCCGTCGTTGGCGCGTGCGGTGTGGACGCTGGGTGCGACCCAGTGCGTGTTCTGGGGCGTGCTGTATTACGGCTTCTCCGTACTGCTGGTCCCGCTCGAAGATGCCCTGCACGCCACGCGCGCGCAGGTCGCGGGCGCCTATTCCCTCGGCCTGCTCACGATGGCGCTGGTGGCGCCCGCGATCGGACGCCTCATCGATCGCGACCGCGGCCGCGCCGTCATGCGCACTGGTCTCGTGCTCGCGGTGGCGGGACTGGGCGTGCTCGCGACGGTGCGATCGCTGCCGGCGCTCTACGTGGCGTGGACGGTGCTGGGGGTGGCGATGGGTGCCCTGCTTTACGAGCCCGCGTTCGGCCTCGTGAACCGCGCCGTCGGCGACGATGCCACGCGCCTGCGCGCGCTATCGGCGGTGACGGTGGTGGGTGGCCTCGCCAGCACGCTGTTCCTGCCGACGCTGGCGTGGGGTGTGGAAGCGCTGGGGTGGCGCGCCACCGCGCTCGCCGGCGCAGCCGCCATCCTCGCGGGCGGCTGGTTGCTGGAGCGCCGTGTGTATCCCGGATTGCCCGCCGGCCAGAGCGTGAAGCACACACCGCAGCCGGTCGCGTCCACGCAGCGTCCACATGGCTTCCGCGCGCTCTCGCTGCTGTTCGTCACCGGCACTGTGTCCGGCATGGCACTCACGGTGTTACTGGTGCCGCTGCTGATCGATCGCGGCACGCCGCCGACCGTGGCCGCCGCCGCCCTTGCCGCGCTGGGTCTGAGCCAGTTGCCCGGGCGCATCTGGTTGCTGCGCGGCAGAGGCGAATTCGGTGGCGCGCTGCTGACGACCGTGCCGCTGGCGTCGCAAGCGCTCGGCCTGGCGATCGTGGCCTTCGCGCCCGATGCGGCGACGTGCGCGGCAGGCGTGGTCGTATTCGGTGTGGGCGCCGGCCTGCAGACCTTGATCCGCCCCTGGCTGGTGCAACGGCTCTACGGCGCCCACGCGGCCGGCCGGCTCAACGGCCAGGTGGCGCGCAGCCAGGGCATCGCGCGCGCTTTCGGCCCGCTGGTGGCGGCCGCCGCTGCGACGGCGTTCGGCGCGCCGGCGGTATTCCTCGCGCTGGCCGCCATGCTCTCGGTGCAGATTCCCGTGGCGCGCTCGCTGGGCGTTCGGCGCGCGGAAGCGGTGCAATCCGCGGGCTAACTCAGTCCTCGCACAGCACGCTCACTCGCCGCAGCGGTGCGGCCGGGTCGGGCGAGCCGGCGAATGCGTCGTCGGCCAGGATCTCCATCACATCGCAGTCCGGGCCGAGCATCGAGAACACGTATTCGGCGCGGCCGTTGCGCGTGGAGAAATCGCGCTTGCCGAACTTGCCCGGTTCGAAGATGCAGCGGTGCGTTTCGCCTTCGGCCAGGGGCGCCTTCGACTTCGCGCAGTCGGCGCCGTCCTTCAAGGCGTACTTCTCCGCCGGCTCCGCGGCCAGGGCGAACGGCGAAAGCATCAGCAGCAACAGGGCAGCGCGCATCGGATCACCTCGTTCGAACATGGCTCGACGTCGACAACCTTTCCGCCGTCCGGCGGTGGGCCACAGTCTCGCGCGACGCGGCTTGCGTGTCCACGCATGGCCCTGGTCCGGTGGAGGTGGCGGTTTTTTCCCGCTCGCGCGTCTAACGGATGCGGCATCGGCCGCATTCCGAGGCGCTCATGTGAATCCAGTGTGGTTGTCTGCCGGTTTGTTGCTGTTTGCATCACTTCGCACCGACGCCGCCGAGCATGTGGTGAGCCTGCTTCCCGATCTTTCCTTCTCGGCTCCCAATCTCGTCGTCGCACCCGGCGATACCGTCAGGTTCGAAAACGTCGGCGGATTCCACAATATCCGGGAAGTCGCATCGGAGGCTTCCGCCGCTCCCGCGGCGAAGGGATTCTGCGCGCCCCAGCCGGACTGCGCTGCTTCCGGGGCGGCCTGGTCCGGCGTGATCGGTTTTCCGCAGGCCGGTGTCTTCCACTATTGGTGCGAGATCCATGGGTCGGCGATGCGCGGCACGATTACGGTGCGCTCCGCCGCACCGTGATCGTCGCTTCGCAGACAGCGTCGATCGAAGGCTGTCGGAACCGCTGTTGCGCGACACAGGCCGGGGCTAGCGCAGCCCGTGGGCAATCCGTTCCTATTCGAACATCATCCCTGCATCGATCACCTGCACCCGTTCGGCGCCCAGGCCGAGCGGAAGTCCGGCGATCACCGCATCCTCGTCGGTGAGCGCCTTCGGCTTCGCGGTGTTGTAGGCGATGGGTGAAGGCGTGTCGGCCGCGAGGGCCGCGGCCAGGCCGTCGGCGTCCCTGGCCACGAACACGAACTGCGCCGCTTCGGGTTTCAGATGCCGCCGGATCGCCGTGTTGACCTGTTCGAGCGTCAGCGTGTCGAGGCCCTGGCGCACGTAGTCGACGAACTGCGGCGTGCCGAACCACTGCGAATCGAGCGCGTAACCCAGGCGGCGCGCGCTCGAGGCCGTGAGGATGGCGACGAACTTGCGCAGGAAGGCGCGCGAGGCTTCGAACTGGTCGGCGCTCATTCCCTCCTTCTGCAGCTTGTCGAGTTCGTGCAGCGCGGCCCGTGTGGCGAACAGGGCATCGTTGTTGTTGCGCAGCGGACGCAGCCAGACCTGGAACAGATCGTTGTCGCGAGCATGGTTCGGGTTGGGCTGCATCGAATACATGCCGTAGGGGAAGTATTCGATGTAGGCGTAGTCGCCGTAGTTCATGCCGCGCTGTTCGCGGATCTTGTTGTAGAGCAGCGCGGAGCTGTTGCGGTGCTCGCCGAGGTAGCTGCGCACCAGCCACAGCGCCACCCAGTCGGGGTCGCCGCGCTTCACCGAGATCGGCCAGCCGAAGGACACCGCCACCGCCTGGGTTTGTTTGCGGATCACGCGCGCGCTGCGCTGCGCCGGCATCGGCACGGGCGGCGCGTCCATGCGCGCCGGCGCGGCCGCCGGCAGCCGGCCCAGATCGGCGAGCAGGCCGTCGCGGAACGCGTCGTCGTAGCCGCCGGCCAGCCCCACGCGCAGGCGTTCGGGGCCGAAGTGCGCGGCGTGGAAGGCCTTGACGTCGTCGAGCGTGATGCCTTCGAGATCGGCCAGATGGCCGAGGTTGAGCGTGCCGTAGGGATGCTGCGGACCGTAGACGGCCTCGTACAGCGCCTCCTTGCCGAATTCCTCGTCGTTGTTGCTGCGCAGGTCGACGCGGATCGCATTGAGCTGCTGCTGCTTGAGGCGGGCGAAATCGTCCTCGCGGAAGCCGGGCTCGAGCAGCAGTTCGCGCACCAGCGCATGCCACTGCGCCAGGTTGTCGCGATGCACGGTGCCGGCGAACTTCACCATTTCCTTGTCCACCTGGGCTTCGAGGCCGGAAGCGAGCGGATAGAAGGCCTGCTGCATTTCCTCGAAGGTGTGGCGCTTGGTGCCGCCTTCGGTGAGCATCGCGGCGGTGAGCCAGGCCAGGCCTTTCTTGCCGGGCGGGTCGAAGGCCGCGCCGGCGTGGAAGATCAGGGCGACGTCGACCAACGGGGATTCGGAGCGCTGTTCGATCAGCTGGATTTCCGCCGTCGACACGGGCTTTTCTGATGCGGCGGTCGCGAGCGCATCGAGCGAGCCGAAACCATTCGCGCCCGCCAGCTCGGCGTCGTTGGAAATGGACAGCGTCGCGCGGTTGGCGTCCGTGAACACCGCGTTGGCAGCCTTGCGGATGTCCTCCGGCGTCACTTCGTCGAAGCGCTCATACAATTCGTTGAGCGTCTCGACGTCGCGCTCGTAGGCCACGAAGCGCGCCAGCGTGCCGGCGATGGACGATGCGGTGTTGAGCGACGCGGCGAACCCGTATTTCACCCGCGATTTCGTCTGCGCGAGCTGGCCGACATCGAGGAGTTCGCTGCGCGCGCGCACCAGCGTGGCCTGGATGGCCTCGGTGACGGCCTGCGCGTGTTTGGCGTCGGTGAGGCGCGCGCCGATGGCGAACAGGCCGGGATCCTTGTTGGTGGGCGCCGAGGCGAACAGCTGGTCGACCCTGCGGTCGCGCACCACCAGTTGCTGATAGGCCTCGGACGTCGGTCCGAAATAGATCTCCGAAACCAGCATCAGCGCCGGCGTTTCGGTGTCATCGGTGCCGAAGGCAGGTCCGCGCCACGCGTTGAGCAGGTAGGGCAGGGTGGGGCCGTCCCATTTCAGATGTTCGTAGCGCGGGCCGGCGAGCGGCGGTTCGACGGGCACGTCCACCGCGTAGCTGCCGCGCTTCCACCCGCTCCAGTATTTCTCCACCAACGCCTGCGTCTTCGCCGCGTCGACATCGCCGGCCACGATCACGCTCGCGTATTCCGGGCGATACCAGCGGTCGAAGAAGGTCTTCGCGTAGTCCATCTGGTCCGGCATGGCCTCGATGTCGGCCAGATAGCCCATCGTGGTGTGCTGGTAGGTGTGCACGTCGTAGGCCAGGTCGGACAGCCGTTCGAAGCCCTTGAGCAGCGGGTTCGAATAGTTCTTGAGGTATTCGCCCTTCACCGCGAGCGCTTCGGTGCGGAACTGCTCCTCGCTGTAGGCGAGGTTCTGGAAGCGGTCGGCCTCCACTTCGATGATCTTCTCCAGATCCGCGGTGGTGAAGGTGGTGTAGTAGTTGGTGAGATCGTCGTCGGTGTAGGCGTTCTGGTCGGCGCCGGCGTTCTTGACGATGGCGCCGTAGGCTTCCGCCGGATAGGCCGGCGTGCCGCGGAACATCATGTGCTCGAAGAAATGCGCGAAGCCGGTCTTGCCCGCTTCGATCTCGTTGCGCGAGCCGGTCTGCATCGGGATCTGCAGGCTCACCACGCCCGGCGTGTCGGTGGGCACGATGATCACCTTCAGCCCGTTGTCCAGCGTCTTCTGGGTGTAGGGCAGCGGGAAGATCTTGTCGGCCGCGCCCAGCGGTGCGGTGAAGGCGAGGGCGGCCGCGCAGGCGGCGGCGATGGGAAAACGCATGGCGGACTCGTCGGTCGGGAGCGGATCGCCGTATTCAAGCACAGCTCACCTTGGTCAGGAGCGCGCCATGGCGCAGGACCGGTACACTCGCGCCGTGCACGCGCCCGACTCCATAACGCAGTTGCTCGACCGCGCCGGCGAGGGCGATCCCACAGCCTGGGACCGACTCGTGCAGCTGGTCTATCCGGATCTCAAACGCCTGGCGCGCAGCAGCCTTTCCGGCCGCGGCGCGCAGACCCTCAACACCACGGCGCTGGTGCACGAATGCTATCTGCGGCTGTCGCAGGCCGACGGCGCGCCGCGCGACCGCGGGCACCTGATGTCGTTGGCGGTGCGCATCATGCGCCAGGTGCTGATCGATCACGCGCGCGAACGCCTGGCCGCCAAGCGCGGTGGCGGCGCGCTGGCGGTGGACCTCGAGGATGCGCAACTGGCCGACGAGCGCCAGTTCGAAACACTGGTCGAGATCGACGCCGCGCTGCAACGGCTGGCGCGCAACGAGCCGCGCCAGGCGCGCGTCTTCGAATGCCGTTACTTCGGTGGACTGAATGACGACGAGACCGCGCTCGCCGTAGGCATCTCGCCACGCACCGCGCATCGCGACTGGGACGCGGCGCGCGCCTGGCTGGCGGCCGATCTCAACGGGGCGCGGCCGGAGCCGGCGTAGCGCCGTCGCGCTCCGCGCGCAACGCGGCGAGCATCTCGCGCGCACGCACGGTGCGTGCATGGTCGGCACCGAGCGTGGCTTCGAGCGCGGCGATGGCGCGCTGCATCTCGCGTTCGCCTTCGGCGTAGTCTTTCGCCGCCTGCAGCGTGAGCGCGAAGCCGGCGCGGAACAGCGCGGTCTGCCAGGCCCCGGGCCCGAGCTGCGCGCTGCGCTGCGCGCCGTCGAGCACGCGGCGATGCGTGGCCAGCGCGTCGTCGAGCCGGCCCTGCTTGCGATACAGCCCGGCGATGTTGTGCATCAGCGCCAGCGTGTCCGGATGGCCGTCGCCGATCAGCCGCAATTCGATATCGAGCGCGCGTTCGTAGAGCGGCGCGGCCTGCTCGAGGCGGCCCCAGAGCGAATACAGCAGGCCGAGGTTGCTCATCGAATTGCGCGTGTACTGGTGCGATTCGCCGAGCGTGGCCAGGCGTGCGTCGAGCGCGGCGCGGAACAGCGGTTCGGCTTCCTCGTAGCGTTTCAGGTCCTGCAGCGCGGTGGCGAGTTCGTTGGTGCTCGCCACGGTGTCGGGATGGTGCGCGCCGAGCACGCGGCGGCGCGCTTCGAGCGTAGGTTGCAGTTCCGCGAGGGCGGCCTGCGCGTCGCCGCGATGACGGTGCAGCACGCCGAGTTCGTGCGCAGCCTCGAGCGTGGCGGGATGATCGGCGCCCAGCGCGGCGCGGCGCTGTTCCAGGCCGGTCTGCATGATCGGCAGGGCCTCGTCGTGCCGGCCCAGCATCTGCAGGTTCAGGGCGCGCTCGGAGGCGGCGTTGAGCGCGAGCACGTCCTGCGCGCCGAACAGGCGGGCGGCATCGGCCGCCACCGCCGCGTGGCCGCGTTCGGCCTCGTCATAACGTCCGCGCCGGTTGTGCAGGCGCGCCGCGCGGTTGCGCGTGGCGAGGGTCTCGCGCGAATCGGCGCCGTGGCGCGCGAGGTTCGCCGCCGCCACCTGCGCCTGCAGCGCCTCGGCTTCGTCGAGACGATCGCGGGCGATCAAGGCATCGGCCAGCAAGGCCTGCGCCGCGACGTGTTGCTCGGGCGCGGCGGCGGCCAGTTCCAGCGCGCGGCGCGCTTCGCGTTCGGCGTCGTCGGCGCGGCCGAGCTGCAGATACAGATCGGACAGCGTGATGCGGATGGCGGCGTGCTCCACCGGCGCCTGCGCGAAGCGCGCATCGGCGGCCTCCGAGGCCAGGTCGAGCGCGTCGCGCACGCTGAGCTCGCGGCCCGGTGCGGCGGCCGGATCGGCCGCGGCGAGCAGGTCTTCGCGCAGGAAATCGAGCACGGAGGTGGCGACGCGTGCCTGGTATTCGGCTGCGTCGCGCTCGGCGCGCAGGCGCAAGGTGAACACGACGACGGTGCCGACGAGCACGAGCAGGGCGAGTGCGGCGAGCGCCGTGCCGAGCCGGTGCCGCGCCACGAAGCGGCCGGCCACGTAGCCGGCGCTGCGCTCGCGCGCGGCGACCGGGCGCTGCGCGAGGTGGTTCTCCACGTCCGCCGCCAGCGCCGCGGCGGTGGCGTAGCGGGCGGCGGGATTCCGTGCAGTGGCCTTGCGCGCGATGCAGGCGAGGTCTTCGTCGAGTGCGCGCGGCAGCGCCGGCTCTTCGCGGTCGATCGCATCCACAGGCGTGCCGACGGGGGGCGCAGCGGTCGCGGCTTCGGTTGCAGACGCGGGCATGGACGCCGCGGCGCTCGCATCGTCGGCCGCCGTGTTGACGGTTCCCGGCGCCGTCGCGGCCACCATCGATGCCGCCTTCGCGGCCGTGGCCACCGTCACCGCGCGCCGCTCGGCCTCGTCCGCGCTCAGCAGCGCCGCGAGCAGGCAGCCGAGCTGATACACGTCGGAGGCTACCGTCGGCGTTTCGCCGCGCCGCTGCTCCGGGCTCGCGTAGCCGGGCGTGAAGGCGTGCGGCGCCTGGGCGTGCTCGCGCCCGAGCAGTTCGGCGATGCCGAAATCCAGCAGCTTGGCGCCGCCGTCGGCGTCCACCAGCACGTTGGAAGGCTTGATGTCGCGATGGATCACGCCGCGCGCATGCGCGAACGCGACGGCCGAGCAGACCTGCAGGAACAGGCGCAGGCGCTGCGCACGCGGCAGATCGCGTTCGACGCAGTGGCGATCGAGCGGCGCGCCGTCGATGTATTCCATCGCGAACCAGGGTCGGCCTTCGGGCGTGCGTCCGCCATCGACGAGACGCGCGATGTGCAGATGGCGCAGATCGGCCAGCGCTTGCCGTTCGCGCCGCAACAGTTCCGCGCCGCTGTCGCCGGGGCCGGCTTGCAGCATCCACTTGAGCGCGACCTGCTGTTCGTATTCGCCGTCGTCGCGCTGCGCCAGGTAGACGATGGCCATGCCGCCGCGCGCGATCTCGCGCAGCACGCGGAACGCGCCCACGCGCGTGCCGGGCGCGAGTTCCGCGTCGCTTTCCCGCGCGCGCAGCAGCGAGGCCGCCACCCCGCCCTGCAGGGCGCCGCCGGTGAGGAAATCGTCGGGCCGGATGGGCATGGGCCGAGTCTAGACCGGCCGCCGTGGCAAAACACGGGGGCGAATTCCGTGCATGGGGCATGGGGCGCGAACCGTCATCCGAGCAGGTCCAGCACGTCGTCGGCGATGGCGCGGTCGTCGCGCACGGGCAGCGTGGCGCCGAGCTGGCGCGCGCCCCGCGCCAAGGTTTCGCCCAGCGCGGCTTCGAGCGCGGCCGGCAACGCCGCGGCGTCGGTGCAGACGACGGCGGCGCCGAGCCGTTCGAGGCGGGTGGCGGTGAGCCAGGTTTCGGCCTGCGTCGGCAACAGCAGCGAGGGCACGCCGTGCGCGGCGGCGGCGATGGCGAGGTTGCCGCCGGGAGTAACCACGAGGGCGGCTTGCGCCAGTGCGGTCGCGATGTCGACCGGGCGCGGGGCGACGTGCAGGCTGCGGCGAATCGACCATGGGTGTGCGCCGCCGAAGTGGGCGAGCAGGGCGAGGCGACCCCCATCCCGACCTTCCCCCGCGAGCGGGGGAAGGAGATCGTGGGCTGCGGCTTCGAGTGCACCCAGCAGCGGATGGTTGGCCGGCAAGTACACCAGCACGCGGCGTGCGCCGGCGGGCCACACGGGCGGTTCGCCGCGTCCGAGCATCGGTCCGACGTTGCGGACGTCGGGTCGCGCGGCGCGCGCCGGGTAGTGATCCAGCGGGGGATAAGTGAACAGTGCTTGCGCATCGCCCGTCGCGAACGCATCGTCCGCGTGCAGGCCGAGCGCGGCGTGCAGCGCGCGGGCATGATCGCGCACAGCCTCCTCGCGTTGCGCGATGCGCGCGGCGTTCACCGGTTCCCAGGTGCGGAACACGGGCCACGGCGGGCCTGGCGGCGGCACGAGGAAGCCCGTGCCGATCGCCACGCAGCGGATTCCCAGCGCACGCGCCGCGGGCGCGGCGAGCGGTGCCGCGTCGGCGAGCAGCGCTTCGACGCCGCTCGCGGCCAGCACGTCGCGCCAGGCCAGCGCGATCGCGATCGCCTGCGCTTGGTCGTGCAGTCCGGCCTCGCTCCAGAGGATGTCGGCCCACGACGCCGGCACCGCGTCGCGCGGCACCCAATCGTTGTGCGGCGCAGGCAACAGCGTGGGTGCGTCGCCTTCGAAAGCGGCACGCAGGGTGCGCAGATTGCGGGCGAACAGCACGGGTTCGCCGCCGCGTTCGCGCACGCGCCGCGCGAGTGCCGCCAGGCGCACGGCATGGCCGCGTCCGGCGCCCAAATCCCATGCCAGTCCGATCTTCGCCACACCCGTCCCCTGTCCGGAGCCGCCCCAGCATGACCATGCCACGTTCCGCCATTCCCGCGAAGGCGGGGACCCGGGTGCGAAGCCTTTCGGCCTTGCGCGATTCCAGGGTGCCTCGCATCTGGATTCCCGTCTTCGCGGGAATGACGGTGTTGCTCGCGAGCCTGGCCCTGGCCCAGTCCCCGCAGGCCACCAGCGTCGAACCCCGCGCCCCCGGCGACACGCTGCGCGATGCCGGCGGCGGCTTCGAACTCGAACTCACCCTCGAATCGACGGCCGGCGAAACGCTGCAGGCGGGCGAACTCCAGATCGAATTCCTGGGCACGTTCCCCGCCGGCGCGCCGCTCGAAGAGGCCATTTTTTCCGACGGTTTCGAACCTGCCACGGGAGTCACGCCATGATCCGCACCGCCACCCTCGCCACCGCCATCGCGCTTGCGCCATCGCCCGCGGCACGCGCCGCGCCGGTGCCGAACGCGCTGCGCTTCCAGGTCTTCGTCACGCAGTCCGGCCAGCCCTTCAACGGCAGCATCGACGTGCAACTGCAATTCTTCGATGCTCCGAGTGGCGGCAGCGCCAGCACCGCGCCGATCACGATCGAGGATGTCGCGGTCAGCGCTGGCCTGGCGACCATCACCGGCGACTTCGGCGCGAGCAATCCGATGCGCAGCGAGGACACCTACATCGGCGGCGGCATCCGCAGCGGTGCCAGCACCGGCGCGTTCTCGCCGTTCACCAAGCGCGGCCGCTTCTTTCCCGGCGGCTTCGCGCTGCATGCGCAGAAGATCGCGCCGGGCATCGTCGGCATTGCGGAGATCCAGCCCGGACAGGTGCAACGCCGCATCGCCACCAGCTGTGCGCTGGCCGAGGCGATCCGCCAGGTGAACCAGGACGGCAGCGTCGTATGCGAGGCGGTGAGCGGCAACGCCGGCAACATCACCGCGGTGAGCGCGGGAACGGGACTCAGCGGCGGCGGCAGCAGCGGCTCGGTGACGCTGGGCGTGGCGCCGCTCGGCATCGACACGCCGCTGCTCGCCGACGACGCGGTCACCGCCGCCAAACTCGCGAGTGCGAGCGTCGATTCGTCCGCCATCGTCGACGGCGACGTGCAGGCCGCGGATCTCGGCTCGGACAGCGTGGGCTCGTCGCACGTCGTCGACGGCAGCCTGGGCAGCGCCGATGTCGACATCGCGCAGGTACAGCGTCGCGTCAGCGGTGCCTGCGTCATCGGCGCCGCCGTGCGCGCCGTGAACGCCGATGGCAGCGTCGAATGCGAAACCATCCCGAACGGCGCGGGCGACACCTGGCAGATCGCCGGCAAC
>CAMLOR010000041.1 GCA_946481615.1 uncultured Aquimonas sp. | reverse complement strand
CCCCGCAAGCGGGGGAAGGGGAAGTGCGGTGCCTCGCTTTGCTCCTTCCCCCGCTCGCGGGGGAAGGCCGGGATGGGGGCCTGCCACATCAGAAATACCCCTCCTGCTTCTTCTTCTCCATCGACGCACCCGCATCGCGGTCGATCACGCGCCCCTGGCGTTCGCTGCTGCGCGACACCAGCATCTCGGCGATGATCTTTTCCAGCGTGTCGGCTTCCGATTCGATGGCGCCGGTGAGCGGATAGCACCCCAGCGTGCGGAACCGCACGCGCCGCGCCTGCGGCGTTTCGCCCGGCGCCAGCGGCATGCGCGTATCGTCGACCTGGATCAGCGCGCCGTCGCGCTCGACCACCGGACGCTCGGCCGCGAAATACAGCGGCACCACCGGAATGTTCTCGCGCCAGACGTAGAGCCAAACATCGAGCTCGGTCCAGTTCGACAGCGGAAACACGCGCAGCGACTCGCCGGCCGCCAGCCGCGTGTTGTACAGATTCCACAATTCGGGACGCTGCGCCTTCGGATCCCAGCGCTGCTGCGCGCTGCGGAAGGAGAACACGCGCTCCTTGGCGCGCGATTTCTCCTCGTCGCGCCGCGCCCCGCCGATGGCGGCATCGAAACCGTATTTCGCCAGCGCCTGCTTCAGCCCCTGCGTCTTCATCACATCGGTGTGCACCGCCGAGCCGTGCGTGAAAGGGCCGATGCCCTCGCGCAGGCCGTCGGGATTGATGTGCACGCGCAGATCCACGCCGGTTTCGGCCGCGCGGCGATCGCGGAATTCGATCATCTCGCGGAATTTCCAGCCCGTGTCCACGTGCAGCAGCGGGATCGGCGGCTTCGCCGGCGCGAAGGCCTTGAGCAGCAGATGCAGCAGCACCGAACTGTCCTTGCCGATCGAATACAGCAGCACCGGATTGCGGCACTCGGCCGCCACCTCGCGCAGGATGTGCAGGCTCTCGGCTTCGAGCCGGTCGAGGTGGGACAGGGAGGGCAGGGAGCGCGTCACTCGGCGGCAGGCCATGCGAGGGGGCCGCTAGTGTCGGGTGGGGCGGCGCCCGGCGCAATCGCGGCCGCGGCATGTGCAAAGAACCGCTGCGGCCGTGGCATCTCCCGGCGGTGCCATGCGCCGCCGGCCGCGGGGATGCCCGTGGCGGCGGCGGTGCGCGATGGTGGCCTTTGGGCTTCGCCGACGCCGGCCCGCAGCCCGCGCATCTCACCGGCGCGTCGGGACGCCGGCGTGAGACCGCGCGGCATTGCCGTTCGCCTGGCGGCCGTCAGCCCAGACGCGCGCGCAGGGTCTCGACGAAGCGTTCGGCCGCGCCGGGCGCGGTGGCGAAGAACAGCGAAGGTTCGGTGAGTTCGAGTTCCAGCAGCTGCGGGCCGGTGGGCGAGGGCAGCAGGTCGACGCGGGCGTAGGCCAGGCGTTCGAAGGGCAGCGCGGCCAGTACCTGTTTCGCGACGGCTCGTTCGGCTTCGCTCGGCGTGCGTGCGACGATGTGCTCAGGCGCGAACAGCGCCGTCATGGCCGCCCCGCCGCGGGGCAGCAGCGGGCCCTTGCGGATGGCGTGCGAGAAGCGTCCGTCGAAGAACAGCAGCGCGGTTTCGCCGGCTTCGTCGACCTGCGCGAGATAGGGTTGCACAAGCACGCTGTGGCCGGCGTCGAGCAGGCCGCGCGCGTGTTCGATGGCCTGCGCGCGCTCGGCGGCCACGAAGCGTTTGGCGCCGCGCGAGCCGGCGCCGACGCAGGGCTTCACGACGAATTCGTCGAGGGTCGGCAGCGCGGCGGGATCGTCGCCCGGTTCGAGATAGTGGCTGGGAATCACCGGCACGCCGCGCGCGGCCAGTTCGCCCAGGTAATGCTTGTCGGTGTTCCAGCGCACCACCTCGAGCGGATTGAGCAAAGTGGTGAGCCGCGACACGCGCTCGCACCAGGCCAGGAATTCCGGCAGGCGCTGCGTGTAGTCCCAGGGGCTGCGCAACAGCACGGCATCGAAGCGCTGCCAGGACACCGTGGGATCGTCCCAGGCCACGATGTCGGCGCGCAGGCCGGCGGCGGTGCAGGCGTCCTGCAGCGGGTGCAGATCGTCGTCGAGGCCGGCGGCTGAGATGGCGGTGGCGAGGGCGAGGGTCGTCATGGCGAAAGTCTAGCGTCGTCCCCGCGCAGACGGGGGCCTGGCGACTTCCGCTCTTGCGTATCGCCGCAAAGTCACTGGATTCCCGCCTGCGCGGGAATGACGGCGGGGCGCGGCAGGGACGCGCAGCTGGTGCGCGCAGGACCGCGGACGCTTCGCCAGAACGAACATCATCCTCGCCCGGCCTCTCGTAGAAGCAGAGGGAGTCAGCCACCGCCACGCAGATTCGCACGCAGCGCCGGCTGCAGAAGCTTCGGCGGCGGCAGGTTCGCATCGCGCGCGTTGCGCAGCGCGACGTAATCCTCGACGCCGCCTTGCAGATGGACATTGCGGCGCTGCTCGTCGATCGACCACTGCGCGCGCGCGACGCGGCCCTGCGGATAATCGTGGCAGAGGAACAGCCGCGTGTCGGGCGGCAATGCCAGCAGCCGCGCGATCGAGGCATGCAGCGTGCGCGCATCGCCGCCGGGGAAATCGCAGCGCGCCGAGCCGGTGTCGGGCGCGAACAGCGTGTCGCCGATTAAGGCGGCGTCGCCGATCAGATAGGTGACGCTGTCCGGCGTGTGTCCTGGCGTCGCGATCACGCGTGCCGGCAGCGTGCCGAGCGCGAACTCGTCGCCGTCGTCGAACAGCCGGTCGAACGGCCGGCCGTCGCATTCGGTCAGTCCGAATTCCCGCGCGAACTGCGCCTGCACCCGGCCGATGCCGCGCCCGATGGCGAGGCTTGCGCCGGTGGCCGCGCGCAGGAAGACGCCGGCGCTGAGGTGATCGGCATGGGCGTGGGTTTCGAGGATCCAGTCCACCGTCAGCCCGTGCGCACGCACGAATCCGAGCAGCGCCTGCGCCGAATGCGTGGAGGTTTCGCCGCAGGCGGCGTCGTAGTCGAGCACGGGGTCGACGATGGCGGCGCGGCCGCCCTCGCCATCGAAGACGACGTAGCTGAAGGTGGACGTGGCCTCGTCGCGGAACGGCTGGACGATCGGTTGCATGGCTCACCGGGCGGTGGACGCTGCGATTATCCGCCGGTTTCGGGGACAATGGACGTATTCCCTCCCACGGATGCCTCCATGCCCACCATCACTCGTATGAGCGATCTCGATCTGTCCGGCAAGCGCGTGCTGATCCGCGAGGATCTGAACGTGCCGGTGAAGGACGGCGAGGTCACCTCCGAACAGCGCATCCTGGCCGCGCTGCCCACGATCCGCCTGGCGCTGGAGAAGGGCGCGGCGGTGATGGTGACTTCGCATCTTGGCCGCCCCAAGGAAGGCAAGTGGACGCAAGAGGATTCGCTCGCCCCCGTCGCGCAGCGGCTTTCGCAGCATCTGGGCCGCGAGGTGCCGCTGGTCCGCGACTGGATCGACGGCGTCGACGTGCAGCCGGGCGAACTGGTGCTGCTCGAGAACTGCCGCATGAACGTGGGCGAGGGCGCCGACGACGAAGCGCTGTCGAAGAAGTACGCCGCGTTGTGCGATGTCTACGTGATGGACGCCTTCGGCACCGCGCACCGCGCGCAGGCCTCCACGCACGGCGCGATCCGTTTCGCGAAGCAGGCCGCGGGCGGTCCGTTGCTGATGGCCGAACTCGATGCGCTGGCGCGCGCGCTGGAGAACCCGAAGCGTCCCTTGCTCGCCATCGTGGCGGGCTCGAAGGTTTCCACCAAGCTCGAACTGCTCGCCAACCTCGTGGGCAAGGTCGACCAGCTGATCGTGGGCGGCGGCATCGCCAACACCTTCATCGCGGCGGTCGGCCATCCGGTCGGGGCTTCGCTGTGCGAGAACGATCTGCTCGAGACCGCACGCAGGATCCTCGCCGATGCCAGGGCGCGCGGCGCCGAGATCCCGGTCCCCACCGATGTGGTGGTGGCGCCGAAGTTCAGCGCCGATGCGCCGGCCACGGTGAAGCGCGTGCAGGACGTGGCGGCCGGCGACATGATCCTCGACATCGGTCCGGAAACCGCAGCGAGCTACGCGGCGATGATCGCGAAGGCCGGCAGCGTGATCTGGAACGGCCCGGTCGGCGTGTTCGAGTTCGACGCCTTCGGCAAGGGCACCGAAACGCTGGCCAGGGCCATCGCCGCGAGCGCAGCGTTCTCGATCGCCGGCGGCGGCGACACCCTGGCGGCGGTCGACAAATACGGCGTGGAGGACGGCATTTCCTACATCTCCACCGGCGGCGGCGCCTTCCTCGAATTCTGCGAAGGCAAGGAGCTGCCCGCGGTGGCCGCGCTGCGCGCGCGGGCCGCAGGATGAGCACGCCTTCCGCCGCGCAGGAGTTGGACTTCCGCGCCATCGGCATCGGCACGGCGGTCGGCATCGGGGCCTCGCTCGCGATGTCGATGTTGTGGGTGCTGTTCCCGCCGGGCGCGGTGGCGGCCAATGTGTCGCTGATCGTCGCCATCAGTCATCTGGCCGGCGCCGCCATCGACATCGCCACGGGCGCCACAGCGGGCTGGCTGGCGGGTCGGCGCGGCTCGATGCACGGTCTGTTCGCGGGCCTGATCGCCAACATCGCCTCGCTCGCGATCGGCTACACGATGACGGTGCTGCGCACCGACTACGGCGACACCGTCGAGGAAGTGATCGCCTATCTGATGGCGCTGGTGCCCTGGCAGATCGTCGGCGTGGCGCTCGCCACCATCGCCGGCGCCGTGGCCGTGCGCTTCGCGCAGCGCCGGGCGGTCTGATGGCGACGCTGTTCTTCGATCTGGACGGCACGCTGATCGACTCGGCCGTCGGCATCACGCGCTGCGTGGCCTATGCGCTGGAGCGCCTCGACCATCCGGTGCCGGGCGAGGCCGAGCTGCGGCGCTGGATCGGCCCTGCGCTGCGCGTGAGTTTCGCGCCGCTGCTGCAGGACGACGTGCGCGTCGAGCAGGCCGTCGCGTTCTACCGCGAGCGCTTCGAGACGCACGGCTGGGAAGAGCACGAGCTTTACGAGGGCATCGGCGAAGCGGTCGAGACGCTGCATGCCGCCGGGCATCGCCTCGCGGTGGTGACCGCGAAGAACGAGCCGCATGCGCGCAAGATCCTCGCGCATCTGCCGTTCGGGCGTCGCTTCGACGACATCGTCGGCAGCACGATCGACGGCCGCCTCAGCCACAAGCCGGAACTGATCGGCGAGGCGCTGCGCCGGCTGCAGCCGAAGGATCGCCCGGTGATGATCGGCGACCGCCACATGGACATCGAGGGCGCGCATGCGCACGGGCTCGATTCGATCGGCGTGCTGTGGGGATTCGGCGGCGAAGAGGAACTGCGCGGCGCCGGCGCGACGCACGTGGTGCGGACGCCCGCGGAACTGCTGCGGGTGCTCGCCGCGTAGTCGAGTGCGGTTCGACAGACTCGCCGCGAACGGTTCTGGAAACTCGCCACTCCGCACCCGTTCGGGGTGAGCCTGTCGAACCCTTGCCGCAGTTCATCGCGCCGCGAGGAACCGGTTCGACAAACTTACCGCGAACGGTTTTGGAAACTCGCCACGCCACACCCGTTCGGGGTGAGCCTGTCGAACCCTTGCCTCACCGCCTGCATACGAATGCACGTCTTCTTCCGCAATGAGGCCATGCTAGGTTAGCGGTCCCAAGGAGGACCGAATGAGCGATTCGCTGCGCCGCACCAAGATCCTGGCCACGCTGGGCCCGGCCACCGACAAACCGGGCGTGCTCGAGGACATCCTCGCCGCGGGCGTCAACGTGGTGCGCATGAATTTCTCGCACGGCACGGCCGAGAGCCACGCCGCGCGCGTCACCGCGGTGCGCGAAGCCGCCGCCAGGCTCGGCCGCGAAGTCGCCATCCTGGGTGATCTGCAGGGCCCCAAGATCCGCATCGAGAAATTCGCCGCCGGCAAGGTGGCGCTCAAGGCCGGCGATCGGTTCGTGCTCGAGGCGCGTGCCGACGCCGCGCCCGGCGATGCCTCGCGCGTGGGCGTGAGCTACCTCGGCCTCGTCAACGATCTGGTCGCGGGCGACACCGTGCTGCTCGACGACGGGCTGATGGCGGTGCGCGTCGACAGCATCGAGGGCGACCTGATCCGCACCACGGTGCTCACCGACGGTCATCTCTCCGACCGCAAGGGCCTCAACCGCCTGGGCGGCGGTCTGTCGCTGGGCGCGCTCACCGATAAGGACCGCGCCGACATCAAGCTGGCCGCGAAACTCGAGGTGGAGTTCCTCGCGGTGTCGTTCTGCCGATCCGGCGCCGACATGCACGAAGCGCGGCGCCTGGCGCGCGAGGCCGGCAGCGACGCGCACCTCGTCGCCAAGATCGAGCGCGCCGAGGCCATCGACAACCTGGGCGAGATCATCGACGCCAGCGACGCCGTGATGGTGGCGCGCGGCGATCTGGGCGTGGAGATCGGCGATGCCGAACTGCCCGGCCTGCAGAAGAAGATCATCCGCGAATCGCTGGCGCGCGGGCGGGTGGTGATCACCGCCACGCAGATGCTGCAGTCGATGGTCGATTCGCCCATTCCCACGCGCGCCGAAGTGCTGGACGTGGCGAACGCGGTGATCGACGGCACCGACGCCGTGATGCTGTCGCAGGAGACCGCGGCCGGCAATTACCCGGCGCGCGCGGTCGAGGCGATGGCGCGCATCTGCCTGGGCGCCGAGCGCCAGTTCGAGCCCGACACCGATTTCGAGAAAGCCCAGCGCAACCTCGAGCGCTCCGACCAGGCCATCGCCATGGCCTCGATGTTCCTGGCCGAACACATCCGGGTGCGCGCCATCCTGGCCATGACCGAATCCGGCGGCACCGCGCGCTTCCTCTCGCGCTTCCGTTCGCGCGTGCCGATCTACGGCCTCTCGCGCCACGCGCCCTCGCGCCGCCGCATGGCGATGATGCGCGACGTCTTCCCCATCGATTTCGATTCGCGCGGCAAGTCGCCCCGGCACGCGGCGCGCGAGGCCATCCAGCAGCTGTTCGAGCTGGGCTGCCTGGCCGAGGGCGACCGCGTCATCGTGACCAGCGGCGATCACATGGAGCACCACGGCGCCACCAATACGCTGCGCATGCTGCAGGTCGGCCCGCAGGGCAGCGCCGAGGGCCTGGGCGAGTTGTAACGGTCGCCTGCCGTGGCGCGTCGTGGCCGGCATGGGACGATCCGTGCCGGGCATGACCAACGACAGGGGTGAGGCACGGTCGCGAGCGCCTGCCGCGGCGGGGCGTTACTATCGCCGCATGGCCATGTCGAGCCCATCGCCGTGAGCGTGCCCCTGCGACCTGCGCGCAATGAATTGCGCTATGCGTGGCTGGGCGAGGTCTACGTCGATCTCACCGCCAACCAGCTGCACGATCACGGCCGCGAGACCCGCCTCACGCCCAAGGCCATGGCGGTGCTGCGCGAACTGATGCTGCGGCAGAATCTCGTGGTGCGGCGCGACGATCTGCTCGGCCTGGTGTGGCGCGACGGTTTCCCGACCGACGACGTGCTCACCCACGCCGTCAAGGAACTGCGCCGCGCGCTCGGCGACGATCCGCGCCAGCCCGCCATCATCGAAACCATCCCGCGCGTGGGCTATCGCCTGCGCGCCAGCGTGCGCGCGGTGCCCGGGCCCGAATCGCACGATGCCATCGTGCCGCCGCTGGCGGCCGCGAACGATGCCCCCGAATTGCATCCGGAATCGCCCGAATCGGCGGCCGTGGTGTCGGCCGCGCTGGCCGCCGCCGCCGCGCGTGTCTCGGCGCGATCGGAGGCGCCCGTCACGCCCGGCATCGCGGCGCCTGCGGAAGCCGCTCCGACCGTGCCCGGTGCCGCGTCGCCGTCGTCCTTGCCCGCCCCGCCGCGCAACCGCGGCTTGCGTTATGCGGGCATCGCGTTCGGTGTGCTGGCCGTGGGCGCCGCCCTGGTCGCGGCCTTCCAGCTCGGCCGCAGCGACACTGCCGCGCCGCCGCGGGTCGAGCCTGCGGTGCCGCCCGTGGCTATCGCCGAGCGGCCGGCGCCGGTGGCGATCACGTCCGATCCGGGCAGCGAATACTTCCCCGCGCTTTCGCCGGACGGCAGTTCGGTGGCCTACGTCGCCGCACGCGAGGGCACCACCGACGACGCTCTGCTGGTGAAGAGCCGCGACCCGGCCGCGCTGGCCGTGACACTGGTGCCGGAGCGTGCCGGCGTGTGGCTGCTGCGCCCGATGTGGTCGCCGGACGGCGCGCGCATTTCCTTCGCCGAGGTCGATGTCGCGGGCGACACCTGCCTCCTGCGCGTGGTGCCGGCCAGCGGCGGGGCGGTGCAGACGGTGTCGCCCTGCGAGACCGGCCTCATCGACAGCGGCGACTGGTCGCCCGACGGCCGCACGCTCTACACCTCGCTGTCCTACACCTCGCAGCCCGGATCGCGCGGCATCGCCGCCATCGACGCGGCCAGCGGCGAGTCCACGCTGCTCGAATACACGCCGCGCGAACCCGACGATGCCGACGTCGGCCCGCGCGTCTCGCCCGACGGGCGCTCGATCGTGTTCCGCCGCGGCGCCAGCCCCTATTCCGATCTTTGGATCATGCCGGTGGAAGGCGGCCAGGCGCGCCTGCTCGCCAAGTTCGGCGCGGGCATCCGCGGACATGCCTGGACGCCCGACGGCGGCGGCGTGATCGCCTCCTCCGACCACAGCGGCCAGCAGGCGCTGTATCGCGTGGACGTGGCGAGCGGCGCCATCGTGCCGCTCGGCATCGAGGACGCCAACTTCCCGAACGTGGCGCGCCGCGCCGGTTACGTCGCCTATCACCTCGAGTACGAACTTTCGCAGATGGTGGTGTACGACCTGCGCGACGGCGTGCCTTCCGAAGGCCGCCTCGTCGCGCCGGCCTCGCGTCCCGATTTCGTCCCGGTGCTCTCGCCCAGCGGAAGGCGCCTGGCGTTCATTTCCGAGCGCAGCGGCGAACCGCAGGTGTGGGTGCACGATTTCGACACCGGGCAGGCCAGCGCACTGTCGGCCGAAGACCATTCGATGCCGGAAATGCCGCAATGGGCGCCGGACGAAAGCGCGGTGCTCTACGTCAGCCGCAGCCAGGCCACCAGCCGCCTCGTGCACGTCGACCTCGCCACCCGTCGGCGCAGCTGGCTCACGCCGGAAGACGAGCGCGTGCGCTTCGGCAGTTTCTCGCACGACGGCCAATGGCTGCTGTATTCGAGCGATCGCAGCGGCAACTGGCAGGCCTGGCGCATGCGCAACGACGGCACCGGCGCCGAGCAGTTGAGCTTCACCGGCGGCATCGACCCGCGCAGCTGGCCGGGCGACGAGGGCATCTGGTACAGCAAGCCGATGGCGCGCGGCCTGTTCCGCTGGGATCCGAAGACCGGCGAGGAAACCCGCGTCACGGATCTGATCGGCTACACCAGCCTGGGCGCCTACACCATCGCCAACGGCGAAATCTGGCTCTACCAGGACGGCGCCGACCGCCGCACCGCGCGCGTGCTGGCGCGGCCCGTGGCCGGCGGCGTCGAAGCGGACGCGCAGGCCCGCCCGGTGATGGAACTGGGTTATCCCGGCGGCACGCCCTGGGCCATGCTGAGCTTCGACCAGGCGCGCACGCGCGCCGTCACCAACGTCGTGGTGCGCGACGGCACCGACGTTTTTGTCACCCCGTTGCCCTGACTGACGTGGGCCCGTCAGTGGCACGGACCCACTTTGGTGGGTTCCGTCGCCGCCGGACCGCCGGCATCCTGCGCCGGCTCAAACGGGGGGTTCCATGCATCGACATCTTCTCGCCGGCCTGCTGCTGGCCGCGGGCTGCGCCGGCCAGGCCGCGGCGCAAAGCGGTTTCGCCACGCCGCATCCGATCCTGTTCGTCACCGTGTTCCCGATCCAGAACGATTTCGCCACCATCGGCTCGGTGTTCGGCAACCACGATCCGGGCGTCGAGACCTCGGGCCGCGGCGGCGATCTGTGGATCCGCTATCCCGGCGGGCAACTGCGCAACATCACGCGCGAGGAAGGCTTCGGCATCGCGGGCGTGAACCAGGAATCGCCCGACGCGATCGCCGTGCGCGATGTCAGCGTGCACTGGGACGCGACGCGCGCCGTCTTCAGCCTGGCGCGCGGCACGCCGGCGTACTGGCAGATGTACGAAGTCTCCGGCCCCGGCCTGCTGTCGCCGCAGGGTGCGCTCACGATCGCGAAGGTCGCGAACCAGCCGGCCGACTTCAACAATCTCGAAGCCACCTACGCCAGCGACGGCAGCCTGATCTTCACCAGCGACCGCCCGCGCAGCGGCGAGCGCCATCTGTACCCGCAGCTCGACGAGTACGAATCGCAGGCCACCGTCACCGGGCTGTGGAAGCTCTCGCCGGCGGGACAACTCATGCTGCTGAACCATCTGCCTTCCGGCGCCTTCGGGCCGCTGGTGGATCAGTTCGGCCGCGTGGTGTTCACGCGCTGGGACCACATGGAGCGCGACCAGCAGGAAGGCAACGACACCTTCAACTGGCTGGACGAATCCGACAGTGACGTCACCATCCCGAGTACCGGTACCGACGTCTTCCCCGAGCACAAGTCCGATCCGCTGCCGGGACAGAACGAACACTTCTTCAATTTCTTCTTCCCCTGGCAGATCGGCCAGGACGGCACCGGCGAGGAAGTGCTCAACCACCTGGGCCGGCACGAACTGGCGGCGTTCTTCATGCCGCGCCTGACCACCGATCCTGCGCTGGTCGATTTCGTGCGCATCGACCGCCCGAGCGAAACCGCCATCGACGAGGATGGCGGCGTGCTGCATATCGCCGAGAATCCGCGCGCCGCGGGCTGCTTCGTCGCCACCGAGGCCGACGAGTTCGGATCGCACTCGGGCGGGCGCCTGATCCGCTGGTGTGCGCCGCCGCAGACCAATCCGGAGGATGTCGTCGTCGACATCGTGGCGGAGGACGCGGGCCATTACCGCGACCCGATGTTCCTCGACACCGCGGCCGGCACGATGATCGCCTCGCACACCAGCGCCGAGAACCTCGTCACCGCGCGCGGCGAGATCGCGGATCCGACCTATCGCTACCGCCTCAAGCTGCTGGTGCCGGCGGGCAACGGCCGCTTCCAGGCCGCGGCACAGCCGCTCACCGACGATGCGGTGATGACGCGCAACGTGCAGTTCGGCACCTTCGTCTACAACGAGCCGATGTGGGAACTCTCGCCGGTGGAAGTGCGCGTGCGCACGCCGCCGCCGGCCACGGGCTTCCAGCTGCACGCGCCGGAGGCCGCCGCCTTCCAGCAGGCCGGCGTCGATCCGCAGGAGTTCCGCGAGTATCTGCAGGCCAACGGCCTGGGCGTGATCGTGGTGCGCGACGCCACCAGCCGCGACCGCGCCGACCGCCAGCAGCCCTTCAACCTGCGCGTGCCGGGCGGCCGCCAAACGCTCGAACTCGATGCCGATGGAGAGGTGGTGCCGGGCACCGTGTACGAGATCGCGGCCTTCCAGATGGTGCAGGGCGACCAGCTGCGCGGCTGGTTGAATGCGGGCCGGCGCGTGATCGGCCAGTTCATGCACGATCCGGCGGCGATGGCGGAGAACACCCACGCCCTGGAGACGCTGCCGGGCGCGGTGCCGATCAACGCCGACGGTTCCAGCGCGCTCTACGTGCCGACCCGCCGTGCCCTGAGCTGGCAGACGGTCGGCCCGGCCCCGGGCCATACGCCGGTCGTGCTCGAGCGCTACTGGCTGACGCTGCAGCCGGGCGAGATCCGCGCCTGCGACGGCTGCCACGGCGTCAACGATCTGAACCAGGCCCGGCAGCCGGCGTCGCAGCAGACGGCCTCGGCCTTCGTCGAACTGCTCACCCGGTGGAAATCCGATCACCCGAGCGACCGGGTCTTCCGCCACGGGTTCGAAAACTAGCGCATTCAATCGGTTGCGAGGCACGGGACGTCCCGCCCGCGCCCTGGCCCGCGGCGAAGCGAAGGCTTCGCCGCGGGTTCTTCACCGAGGCTTCGGCGAAACCACCCCTCGTTTCGGGACTTCCTCGCCGCGCCGAAGCGACAACGGCTCCGTCAGAACGACACGGAGACCGCCCATGCTTCGCAACGAATCCCCGATCGCCGAACCCGAAGCCGCGGGTGCCTGGCAGGCCCGCCGCCTCGGCGACGCCTGGGTGCCGGTGACCGCAGCCGAGACCGTGTGGCTGGTGCGCGAAGGCGAGGTGCTGCTGGCCGGCCGCGAATACACCCTGCGGCTGGAACCGGGCTCGGCCTGGATCGACGACCCGCGCGAGCCGCTGCAGGCGCGCGCCGCGGGCGGGCAGGGCGCGGTGCTGTGGCGGCTGCCGCTGCCGGGCTCGGGCCTGCCGTCGGTGCTGCACGATGCCGACAGCGAGTTCGCGCGCGTGTTGGGCACGCTGGCCGGCAGCGGCGCCGATGCCGAGCGCGTGTGCGAGGCGCTGCGCGGTGCGCAGGGCGATCTGCCCGGCCGCATCGAGCGCTGCACCGGCCGCAGCGCGCTGCGGCGGCGCGACCAGTTCATCCGCCTGGCGCGGGCGCGCGCGCTGCTGGCCTGGGGCGACGGCGAGCCGGCCGACATCGCACGCCTGGCCGAAGTGGCGCGGCTGTCCAGCGCGCATTTCGTGCGGCTGTTCCATCGCGTGTTCGACGTGCCGCCGCACCGCTACCGCATCGAGCGAAGGATGCAACTCGCGTATCGGATGATCGCGCACACGCCGCTGCCGATCGGCGAGATCCTCCACCACATCGGCCTGGGCTCGCATTCCACCTTCTCGCGATCCTTCCGCCGCCACTTCGGCGTCTCCGCCAGCACGGTGCGCGCGCAGCGCCTGCGTTGAGTCTCTCCGTGCGCCGCCGGCGGCCAGCCTTGCCAACGAGGCCGGCGGCGCACTTTTCATTTCATGCGCACCCGCGCGCCGTGCGCGACGGAGTGTGACGACGCCGCCACGGCGATGCGCGCGCGGCACGCGAGCATGGCGAAGCCAATCCAGGGGGCTTCCCACGTGTCGATCCGCTTGTTCTCCATCCTGCTCTGGCTGGTGCTGGCCGGCAGCGCGCTGGCGCAGGGCGCGCCCAATACGCCCGGCGCCGGCCTGCCCACGCAGACCTGGCCGGCAGGCACCTGGCTGGCCGACTGGCCGCACGGCGGGCGCATCACGCACTTCCATCGCGGCCTGCTCTATCTGGGCGGCACCGGCAACCAGCGCACCTGGATCTACGACATCTCCAACCCGCGTTCGCCGCAGCTGCGCTGCGACTGGGCCACCGAAGACAACAGCCACGTCTGGTACAAGATCGGCGATCTGTTCTATCGCCAGAACCTGATCGCGTGGACGCAGACGCCGCCGCGGCTGACCAGCCTCGCCGGTTTCGCCGGGCCGTCCACGTGCCCCGCCACGCGCCAGGACTGGGTCACGCCCATCCACGATTTCCCGCTCGCCTCGACCCTGCCGGGCGACGACTGGATGGCGACCTATCCCTACGCCTTCAACTATCGCGTGCTCGACAGCCGCACCGGCGCCACGGTGTCGATGCGCAATCTGTGGGAAGAAAAAGGCGTCACTTCCACCAACCGTTTCCGCATCGGCAACCTGCTGTTCTTCACGCCGGGCGACGGCCAGACGGGCGTGGCGGTGTTCGACATCGGCGATCCGGCCAATCCCGTGCTGCTCGACACGCTGACCGGCAACTACAAGCAATACACCACGACCTGGCAGGTGTGGGGACACCACCTCGTCATGCTGCACGGCGATGCGGAGAACGGCCCCGACGCCGACGCCAACGCGCTGGTGATCGATTTCTCCGATCCCTCCGACCTGAAGATCGCCTGGACCATTGCGCTGGAGGACATGCCCGGCCGCTACGTGCATTTCCAGGACGACTACGCCTTCTCCGGCCACAAGACCCTGGGCGGCGTGAAATACGACATGCGCAATCGCCAGGTGGTGCGGCGCTTCCCGCATCCGGTGAGCCAGTGGGAATGGTTCACCGATTTCCAGTGGATTCCGCTCGGCCACCTGCTGCTGGTGTCGGGTTCCGAACCCACCGGCAGCCGCTCGTATCTCTTCACGCATCAGGATGGCCGCGACACCACGCCGCCTTCGATCGCCTGGCACCTGCCCGCGGCCAATGCGCTCGAGCAGCCGCTCGGCACCGTCGTCGGCCTCGTCGTGAACGAGCAGCTCGATGCCACCACCGTGAACGATGGGACCATCCAGCTGCGCCCGCTGGGCGGCGAGCCGCTGCCGGCGGTGGTGATGCACACGAGCTACGACGTCGTGAACGTGGTGCCGGTGGACGCCTTGCAGCCCGACACCACCTACGAGGTGCGCCTGGTTGCCGGCGGCCTGCGCGACGTCGCCGGCAACGCGGTGGCGCAGCGATCGTTCTACTTCTCCACCGGCACCTCGCTCGCGCTGGCGCCGCAGATCGATTCGGTGAGCGTGTCGCCCGCGCCCACCGCGGCGGCGCCGCTGCGCGCCGGCCAATCGCTCGCGTTCTCTGCCGTGACGCGCAACGCCACCGAATACCGCTGGGATTTCGGCGACGGCCAGGATAGCGGCTGGTCGGCGACGCTGGCGGCCAATCATGTCTACGCGACGCCCGGCGTGCATGTGGCGCAGTTGCAGGTGCGCAATGCCCTGGGCCAGGTGGCGAGCGCGACGCGCCGTCTCGTCGTCAATCCCGGTGCCGCGGCGCAGGCGCCGGCCGCCTCCGGCTCGATGCTCGTCGATGCCGCCGGCCGCCGTGTCTGGGTGCTCAATCCCGACCACGGCAGCGTCGCGGTGTTCGATGCCGACACGCGCGCGCGCCTGGCGGTGCATGCGTTGTGCGCCGATCCGCGCAGCCTGGCGCGCGACGCAGCCGGCCAGGTGTGGGCGGCCTGCCGCGGCGACGATCGCCTGGTGGCGCTGGCGGCCGACGGCAGCGTCGCGGACACGATCGACACCGGCTACGGCAGCGCGCCCAGCGCGGTGGTGTTCGATGCGGCTGGCACGACCGGCTATGCCACCCTGGCCGGGCGCGGTGAACTGATCCGCTTCGACGCTGGTGGCGGCAATGAAACCGGTCGTCTGGTGCTGGGCTTCGGGGCCGATGCGCTGGCGCGCAGCGGTACTACGCTCTACGCCGCGCGGCTGAAGTCCGAGGGCGACGCCGGCACCGTGTGCGCCATCGATCTCGCCGGGTTCACGCTCGATGCCCAGATCGCGTTGCCGCTGGACACGACATCGCCGGATTCGGGTACCGCCGGCCGCGGCCTGCCGAACTACGTCGCGGCGCTCGCGGTATCGCCCGACAATGCGCGCGTCTGGTACGCCGCGAAGAAGGACAACATCCGGCGCGGCGTGGCGCGCGACGGCCTCGAACTCGATTTCGAGACGACGGTGCGCACGATGGTGGGCGCCATCGACACCGCCACCGCCGTCGAACAGGCGAGCGCGCGCCGCGATCTCGACAACAGCGCGCTGGCGTTGTCGCTGGCGCCGTCGACGGGCGGCGGCGTGCTGTTCGTGGCGCTGGCCGGCAACGATCGCGTGGTGGCGATCGATCCCTGGCGCGGCGGCGAACTGGCGCGCGCCGACACCGGCGCCGTGCCGCGCGGCCTGGCGGTGGATCCGGTGACGCAGCGATTGTGGGTGCGCAACGAACTCGGGCGCAGCGTGTCCGTGTACGACGCGGCCGCGCTTTCGGTGCAAGGCGAAGAAAACCTGCCCCTGCTCGGCCAGGCCTCGACGGTGGCGGCCGAAACGCTGTCGCCCGCGGTGCTGGCGGGCAAGACGCTGTTCTGGCGCGCCGGCGATGCGCGCATCAGCGCCGACGGCTACATCGCCTGCGCCTCCTGTCATCTGGACGGCGGCAGCGACGCGCGCACCTGGGATTTCACGCAGCGCGGCGAAGGCCTGCGCCGCACGCTGCCGCTGCAGGGCCGCGCCGGCATGGGCCACGGTCCGGTGCACTGGAGCGCCAACTTCGACGAGATCCAGGATTTCGAGCACGACCTCCGCGAGGCCTTCGGGGGCACCGGCCTGATGGCGAACGCGCACTTCTTCGACGGCACGCGCGACACGCCGCTGGGCGACGCCAAGACCGGTGTTTCCGCCGAACTCGACGCGCTGGCGGCCTACGCCGCCTCGCTCGATCGCGTCGGCCGCAGCCCGCATCGCGGCGGTGCGGCACTTGCCGGCAGCGCCCTCGAAGGCCGCGCACTGTTCGCCACCCTGGGCTGCAACGGCTGCCACGGCGGCGCCGCCTTCACCGACAGCGCGCAGAAGCGCTTCCACGACATCGGCACCGGCGCAGCGGGCGAGATGCGCCTGGGGCGTCCGCTGCAAGGGTTCGATACGCCGACGTTGCGTGGTGTGTGGAAGGAATCGCGATTGCTGCACGACGGACGTGCCGACGACATCCTCGACGCGCTGGTCGCGCACGATGCCTCCGGCCGCCACGGCGCCGTCGCCACGCTCGCCGCCGGCGATCGCGGCAAGCTGCGCGACTACCTGCTGGCGATCGACGACAACGAGCCCGCCGCGCCCGCGCCGTTCGCGCTGCAAGTCACCGCGCCCGGCGCGGGCACGGTCGATCCTGGCGAGCCGATGCGCGTCACCGTGGCGAGCGATCTGGCCGGCCTCGTGCGCATCGAGGTGCTGCTCGACGGCGTCGCGGTCGGCAGCGACATGGCGGCGCCCTGGCAGATCGACGTACCGGTCGCGGCCGGCAGCCGGCCGCAGTTGCAGATCCGCGCCGTGCACGCCTCGGGCGCCGTGACGACGACCTGGCCGCAAAGCGTGGACGTCGGTGCGCAGGCGGGGCAATTGTTCCGCGACGGGTTCGAGTGACGCACCAGCCGGGGCGATCGTGCACGTGCGGGAGTGCAGGTTCCGGATGATCGCGCACACGCCGTTGCCGATCGGCGAGATCCTCCACCACATCGGCCTGGGCTCGCATTCCACCTTCTCGCGATCCTTCCGCCGCCACTTCGGCGTCTCCGCCAGCACGGTGCGCGCGCAGCGCCTGCGTTGAGTCTCTCCGTGCGCCGCCGGCGGCCAGCCTCGCCAACGAGGCCGGCGGCGCACTTTCTCTTCCTTTGTCGGACGCCTCCGGACCGCGGCGCTCTTCGTGCGCGCCGCACCCCGGAAGATCATTCGTGCCCGAGGCGCGGTTCCAGGATCAGGCGCTCACGCGCGTAGTCGAACACCACGTTGTAGCGACGCAGGAAGCGTGAACCGAGCCGGCCGTGCTGGCCGTCGTTCTTGACCTCGCGGCCGAGCGCATATTGCGCCGGCAGTTCGACGCTCGTGTCGTCGCCGCCGAAGCCGAGCCGCACCGTGCTGCCGCGCTGGTATTCCGCCATGCCGGCCGCGAAACAGGCCTGGCCGCGTTCGCCGCCCTCCGGTGCCACGATCTCCGGCCGACTGCCCGGAAACAGACTGACGTCGAGGTTGGCGCCGCTGTCGAGATGCAGGCGGGCCAGGTAGGGCACGCCCGATGGCGGCGTGACGGTGGCATCGACGTAGGGTTGGCGGTCTTCGACGTGCAGCGGAACCACGCGACCGTTACCCGAATACTCGTAGGTGCCCGGATCGTGCAGCGTCACTTCGTGCCGGTCGTAATTCACGGCGACGGTGTAGCGATCGAACAATTCGTGGCCGATCACACCGACGAAAGGCGGCGTCGGCGTCTGCGGCGTGCATTTGACGGTGTCGAGCGGAATCGCCAGCGCGGTCTGCTTCAGCAGCGTCACGGGCCCGAGATCGATGTCGAGTCCCCGTTGCGGCGCGGCGACGGGGGCTGCCATGTCGTCGGCCGCGCCCAGCTTCTTGGCCTGCGACAGGTCGAACCCGAGCTTCGAATCGGGTCCGACCAGCACCGACAGCATGCCGGCGCCGCTGTCGAGCACGAAATCGACCGGCGCTCGCTCGCCGATCTTTCCCGGGACGAGGATCCAGCCATCCACTTCGCGGAACGCGAAGGTGGCGGGAAGCGGTGCGTCGAGGCGTGTTTCGGTGTCCTCGTTGGCGTAGTACAGGCGCAGCAGCGCGAGCTGGTCGCAACCGGTGGCGAGGCCGGCGCAAGCGGCGGCGAGCAGCAGGATGGAAGGGCGCATGGTGCAACTCCTGGCGGCGTGTTGAAATATGGTCGTACATTTCAACGAAGTCCGGAGCCGTCGAATGTCACGCAAGCCGATCCGCCACCAAGCCGTCCGCGATCCGGACCAGATCGCGTGGCTCGAGAGTCCGGTCCGGCAGGACATCGTCGACACGCTCGAGGCCCTCGGCGGCGAGGCCGACATCGCCACCGTGGCGGATCATCTGGGACGGGCCGCGGATGGCCTGTACTACCACTTCGGCGTGATGGCGCGCGCCGGGCTGCTGCAGCGCGTGGACACGGGCGGAGCGCGGCGCTATCGGATCGGCACGAAGAAGGGCGCGACGAAACTGCGTCTGCACTATGGCGAGGGCGAGGCCGGACGCGTCGCGATCGGCCGCGTGGTGGATCGTGCGTTGCAGACCGCGCGCCGCGACTTCCACGCCGCGCTGGCGGACGGAGAGGTGGCGGCGGAAGGACCGCAACGACAGTTGTGGGCGGGACGGACGCAGGGTTGGGTGAACGGCGCCGCGCTGGCGCAGATCAACCGACACCTCGCGGCGATCCAGGCATTGCTGCACGGTCCACGCCGTGCCGGCCGCGATCGTCTCGTGAGCGTATCGTTCGTGCTGGCGCCGGTGCGGCGGCGCGCTGGGCGCCATGAGCGCGAATGAAAAAATCCTTTCGTGCGCGATACCGCACCGGCCAGGCGCCGGAGGATCCCGCTAGCGCTTCCTGCGTCCCGGCGGCGGCGCCAGGCGGGCGTCGTAAAGCCAGCGCCGCACTTTCTGCGCGGTGATCTTCGCGGCATCGGCGTGCGCCGGGTTGATCAGCACGCAACATTCTTCCGGCACGATGGCTGAGGGAACCTGCAGAACGGCGGAAGCACCGCCGCGCAGCCAGTCGTCGCCCGTGCGCAGGCTGACGGCGCCATGCGGCGAGGCATCCCAGCCGACCGGGAGTTTCTCGGCGGTGTGCACGATGCGGCGTTCCCACACCGCGGGCGGGATGTCGACGGCGACGAGGTAGCGGTTCATCGGCAGCATCGGCGCGGCCACGTGCACCCAGGTTTCGAGCGCGGCCAGTGCGCGCGAGTCGGCGCAATACACCACGCGCCGGCCGGGGCTGTTCCAGCGCCCGCCGCTGCGTTCGGCGCCGATGCCGGCGAGGTCGTGCGCTTCGTAATCCGGCGCGTCGACCGCGATGCGCCAGGCGCGCATCAGGAATAGGCGCCGGTCTGGATGCGCGCCAGCAGTGACGAGACCAGTTCCTGTCCCTGCATGGTGTCGAGCAGCGAGGCGGGCGTGGCGCCGCCGAGCGCGGGCTGCGGGTGTTCGAGCCAGGCGCCGACCCATTGCGCGGCATCGAAGTCCTTCGGTTCGCCGGATTCCTCCACCATGCGCTCCACCTGTTTCACCAGCCGCTGCAGGCCGAGCAGGCGTTCGCTGTGTTCCGGCGAGAGTCGTTCGTTGCGCTGGATCTTGCGCTCCACGGTGGAGCGCGGCAGCCCGAGCGAGGCATAGAGCCGGTCGCGCGTCATCTCCATGCGCTGCGTCATCTCCTGGATGGCCGAGGCCGGCAACCCTTCGCGGATGCGCCCGACGCGCTGCATCACATCGTGCGTGGAGATATCGAACAGCGCCACGCGATCGTTCGCGCTCTTCGCCCGCAACGTCGACACCTTGCGTACTGCGGCCTTTCGCGTCGCCATCGCAGCGTCCTCCTGTTCGGGATGACAGCTTATCCCATCCGGGATGCGGTTGGTTTTCGCGGGACGCGGGGGCGCTCGGGGGTTCGGGGATGGGTTGCGCCGCCCGCGCTGCGCGCGGGTGCCCTCCGGTCGCCGGGGGTTTTCGATCGCACATCCCTGTGCGAACGAAAACTGCG